>JAJYGQ010000020.1 GCA_021785065.1 bacterium | reverse complement strand
TGAAATGATGATCTTCTGTAAGATGTTCTAAGTTTTCCATAACTATACTATAACAAATACCATACTGTTTCGTGAATGTGAGCTTCTTTATTACAAAAAATCAACCGCAGCGGTTGATTTTTTAACTTTGCTCAACCTCTAGTTTACCAACGCAAAACGTGCTACAAACATATAATGAATTTATTTTTTATTTTCTCGGCGGAATATCTTTTTATAGCACCGATTATTATCCTGGGCGCATATTTTATACACCAACCGCGAGCATCGTGGTTACGCCTGGCACTTTTTGCCGTGCCGGCGGGATTGCTAACGTGGATATTTGGCCTCATTGCTAATCACGTATACGTTGATCCGCGACCGTTCGTTGTCGATCATTTTATTCCCCTTATTTCCCACACTTCTGACAATGGTTTTCCTTCAGACCACACACTCTTGGCAGCAGCTTTCGCGGCGGTTGGTATGTATTGGAATAAATGGTTAGGTACTGTCTTATGGATTATCACCGGCATCATTGCCGTCGCTCGTGTATATGTCGGCGTCCACCATCCTCTGGATGTGTTAGCGAGCATACTCTTCGCCCTCATTGCTGTATCAGCATGGCATTGGATCCTCGCTCGTCGCACTAAAAACAAGATGCGACACTCCTTTTAGTTCACTGAAAACGTAGCGCGAACCGTAACCATCACAGTTTTTTCAATAGTACTCGTGTCGTAAGTACCAAAATCAGAGACATCAATAGAATTAGCAGCCATTACCTGCACCGCTCCCGTTGACGCTGAACGAAGTGGGCCAACCGACCCGCTTCCCTTCACAATCTGTTCTGCACGCGCTCGCGCGTCTTGCATAGCCGCACCTGCTAACGAAATACGATACTGTGGCAAATTTGAGAGAAAGTATTGTGGATCTTGAACATTTAGAATCAGACCCTTATCAGTAAGTGACGACGTATTCTGCGATAGTTTTTGAATAAGTTTAGGATTATCAGAAGTGACGGTAACACTTTGTGACACTGTATATTGTGTTGGCGTATTTACGTCAGACTTCATGTAGGAATAATCCTGGTTAGTGTGAACGGCACCAAGGGTAATATTTGATGCGGAAATACCTGCGTCAGTGAAAAAAGCGGTGATTAATTTAGTGTCAGCAATTACCTGTGTCGTAGCCGAAGGGATGTCCGCTTGAAATACTGTACGATTGTCAGTCACCGTCCATTTTGCAGTGTCAGCCGAAACATTTGCTGTTGCCGAGCCAGTAACCGTTAGCGTATTGTTGGCATTTTTAACCGTAATCGCTGTCCAGGCACCAATAAGCGCAGCGATAATAAGAGCCAGACCAAGAATTGCTCCTACTGGCACAAATTGATTATTGAAGAATTGAAAAATTTTATGCATGTTTTTTATGATACCTCAATAGACATTATTTTACTTGCCGAATGGTGACCGGTAACAATTCTTACCTTCCCCTTTGGTATAGAATAATGACAAGCGACAAGCTCAATAACTTTCATATTTGCCAAGTTGCGCTCAGCTTTTTCTTTAACCGATATCTCAAAATGGTCTTTTGAGGTTTGGGTTAAGCGATCAATTCTGGCACCAGCAGCAACACGCGCTTTTATATACATAAATAGATAGTAGCATAATGACTTAAACGTGGAGTAATTTCCAAGAAAAATGGAGGCTAATTATACCGATAGGAAAGAATAAAACACTATTTTCTAGTAATTTTTTCTTCTTGCAATTATTGGAAAAAGAGCTACTATAGCGACAGAACACTGTTTTATAAGGAGTTAGCCATGGAAGTAATGGAACAAAAAGTGTTTTTGATACCCGACCCAGAAAGACGGGAGCGTTTTTTACAGAGAGTACAGGATCGAATTTCTAACGTACAAATAGGTGTAACTAAAGATGGAAAAGTGACCATCACCGCACCAACCGAACACCACATTGCAATTGCCACCGCGGTGTTCAATGACACATAATTAATAAGGGGTGTATCAACCAACCGACCATCATAAGGTCGGTTTATTTTTGCATATAAAAAACGGCGTGTGGTTTATTCCACAAGCCGCGTAGGAAATTTTCTTCTAGTGTCGCGTCAGTATCTGCCAAGCATCCCAGAGAAACATAGGAACGCCAGTAAGCACTGCGAGACAAAAAAGAGTGATGCTGGTATACACTAAGCGATTGTGCCACGACACCCTCTCACCAGTAAACACAAAAGCAGCGAGCGAGAGTCCGATAAATGCAGGAACAGCCAAACCAAAAACATGCATCAGCAGATACCAAACAGGAATCACACCATTATCTGTTGCCCGAACTCCAGTGAGTATAAGATTTCCCTCTAAATACACGAGCAGACAAAGTAATGTGAACACAGTATATCGCGCTGTTTTTTGGTGAGTAGCCAGCGTAGCTGGCGTTCGCTCAATTTTTTTACGAGCCAATAACCGTCCCCGATGCGCTGTTTTGTACAACAAGTAACAAGCGATACTGAGCAGTGCTACACATCCAACAACAAATTCAACCGTCAATAGAATATTCAAGAACACAACATTCCTCCTTGTAAAAGGACAATCAATCGTAACAATGCGTCCGCCCGCAGTATACAGGCCGCCACGATACTTAGCAATACGTAATTATTTTTCTGACTCGGCTATTTTCTTTTTGAGAGTAACACCATGCGCCGTGAGCATTTGATCAAATTCTGTTCGCTCAATAGTTTCCACCGCAATAAGACGCTTTGCAATCACATCGAGCAATGGACGGTATTTTTTGACGATATCTTCAGCGCGTTTAAGAGCATCGCTCATAATGCGCGAGACTTCAGCATCAATTTCCCCCGCTACTTTTTCGGAGTGTTCTTTTTCTTCTACGCCGCGGCCAAAAAGTGCGCGACCACCTTCACCTTCTAAGGCAATCGCGCCGAGCTTGTCGCTCATACCGTAGCGCGTCACCATATCGCGCGCCATCGCCGTCGAAACCTGAAGATCATTGGAAGGACCAGTGGTGACATCACCAAAGACGAGTTTCTCGGTCACGTAACCACCGAGCGACATAGCAATATCATCAAGAAATTCTTTGCGCGACTGAAGCTTGCGATCTTCAAGCGGTAGCTTCAAGGTGTAGCCGGCGGCTCGCCCGCGAGAAATAATAGAAATTTTATGCACCGGGTCGGCGTTAGGTAACACAGAGGCAACGAGCGCATGACCAGCTTCGTGGTAGGCGGTAATTTCTTTTTCGTGCTTGGAAAGAATATGGCTCTTGCGCTCTGGACCAAGCATTACCTTTTCAATGGAACGAATTAGATCATATTGAGAAACCTTGGTGCGATTTTCCCGCGCCGCCAAAATAGCACCTTCATTCATCAGCGAATAGAGATCGGCGCCGCTAAAACCTGGCGTGCGCTCGGCAATAACTTCCAGGTTAACATCTTCAGCAAACGGCTTCATACGGGCATGGATACGTAAAATTTCGAGACGATCTTGCCGATCGGGTAAATCAATTACCACGCGGCGGTCAAAGCGACCGGGACGCAAAAGAGCCGGATCCAGAACATCGGGGCGATTGGTCGCGGCCATTACAATCACCTTTTCATTCGGCTCGAAACCATCCATCTCCACGAGAATTTGATTGAGTGTTTGTTCACGCTCGTCATTGCCGCCGCCCACGCCCGTGCCACGCACCCGGCCGACTGCATCAATTTCATCAACGAAAATAATGGCCGGCGCCGCTTGCTTAGCGAGTTTAAAAAGATCGCGCACCCGTGACGCACCGACGCCAACAAACATTTCCACGAACTCGCTACCGGAAATGGAGAAGAACGCGACGCGCGCTTCCCCGCTCACCGCCCGAGCGAGCAGCGTTTTACCAGAGCCCGGCGGCCCCATCAAAATAATACCTTTCGGGATACGCGCGCCAATTTCAATAAACTTCCGCGGATTTTTCAGAAAATCGACGATTTCCATAAGCTCCTCTTTAGCTTCTTTAGCGCCCGCAACATCTTTAAAGGTCACACGTTGTTTCGTATCATCAGGCGAAATGATACGGGCTTTCGATTGGCCAAAGGTAAACGCTTGCATACCCGCCCCGCGCATTTGGCGAACAATAAACCAGGCCAGCACCAACAGCACCACGAGTGGCAAAATAACAGGAATAATAATATTGGAAAGCCAGTAACTCCAACCACTCGGACTTTGTACATTAATAGTTACGGCCGCAATCTTACTTGAGGGAACACCGAGACCTTGCAACTGCGCAATAAGCGAGCTTTGATCTTCTTTTTGCGATTGTTTAACAACTGTATCAGTGGTGTCATAGTGCACGGTTAAAGCGTCGCCGTTTACATCAATTGCCGTAACCTTCCCCGCCATCACATCGCTTGCTACTTGTGTTAAAGGAATTTCATTATTTTTGTTTGGATTTCCAGCGATAAGCGAATAGACACTTACAATAATAAGCAAAATGAAGAGCCCTGTTAAAATATTACGAATGAATTGATTGGTAGGGCGGCGATTAGGTTGACGCGGACCGGTTGGTAGTCGTGGTGGCAATTCGCGATGACGTCCAGAGGATGATTCCTGGCCCTGATGAGTAGTAAGAAACGAATCGTCAAAGTCAGCTGGATCCGTATTTTCTTCCGGCGACATCTCAGACTCTTCGTTTTTTTCTAAAGAGAGATTTTCTTCCATAGGGTCTACATTCTACAACAGTGGCCAAAGATTTGCTAGGATGATGTTATTGCCTATGGCAACTTTAATTTCTAACCGCAAAGCCAGTTTCAATTACGAGTTTCTCGAGCATTTTGAAGCTGGTATTGAACTTGGCGGCGCTGAGGTAAAATCGCTCCGCGCCGGGCGCGGCTCGCTTGATGGTGCCTATGTTATCGTGCGTGGCAGCCAAGCATGGCTAGAAAAATTAGACATTCCTCCCTATCAGCCTGGCAACATTGCCGGCGGCAATAGCGAAGCGGCCAGCGATCGACCGCGCAAACTCCTGCTCACTCGCCCTGAAATCAGCCGCCTGGCAAGCGTCGGCACCGGCTCTGCCAAAGGATTGACAATAGTGCCTATTTCAGTGTATAATAAAGGCCGTAAACTAAAGCTTGAAATCGTTTTGGCGCGCGGCAAGAAAAAATTCGACAAACGCGAAACCATCAAGCGACGTGACACCGAGCGCGCCATCCGCCGAGAATATAGTGACCGATAGCCTGGTCGTTCGTATATATAAAAGAGTCTTTGAAAATTAAATTCTGTCGGGAAGTCTTCCACCGCGAGTGTTTTAGAAAAATTTTATTTTTTCTTGAACTCTGGCGGGGGATGATCGGCCTAGACAGGAGTTTGTTCACTTGATGAGCGATGTGGAGCGGTGTCCGCTCCTAAATCCGACACAAACTTTTAAGTGCCACTACAGCACTTGGCAGCGTAGCCTCCCCTTACTTTAAGGGCGCTCCTGCATTCGCTTACGCTACGGCCTAAGCGACATCGCGCCAGCGGCGTCCGTCCGCTGGTAGTCGATGCTCATTTCCGGACTATAGCTAGCCAGCGTCGCGCGGCCCGCCGAATGTAAGCGACTCGGCTTTTTGGAAATTTTGCTTCTTTCTTATCCGCTTAGCCTAAACTTTTAAAAGCAGCTACACATCGTAGAATCATCTTTTGAATCCCTCCTGCACGGCGGTTCGATTCCGCCCATCTCCACCACATTATTGAGTAGTAAACCCTCTTATGGTATAGTCCTATTATCCTAGCACACAATTCCGACGCTAATTTAGCAATCATTTTTCACTACTCTGCCTAAACCTCGCACACGCATCAACCATCAAATCATCGCCCCGGAAATCCGGGTTATCGGCGATGAGGGAAATATTGGAGTAATGCCACTTTCGGACGCACTCAAGCTTGCCGAGGAGCGAGGCGTTGATTTAATTGAAATTTCTCCCAATACTGTGCCACCTATTGCAAAATTGATGGAATATGGTAAATTTCTGTACGCTGAAAGCAAGAAAGAGCGAGCCGCTAAAGCCAAAAGTAAGACCACGGAAACTAAGAATATCCAGGTCAAAATCGGTACTGGCGAGCACGACCTTGATCTTAAGGCCAGAAAAGCCTCAGAATGGCTTCGCGAAGGCCATCGGGTCAAGATTGAGCTCTTTTTAATTGGCCGGTCTAAGTACATGGACTTCAACTTCCTCAAGGAACGAATGGAGCGCGTACTGCACCTCATCAGCGAAGAATATAAGATCGCCGAAGCGCCTAAAAAAGGGCCAAAGGGTCTTATCGTCGTCATTGAGAAAAAGTAAAACGCAACATGATTAAGACAAATAAATCATATACAAAAAGAATTAAAGTGACGCGCCGCGGCAAGTTGATTGCCCGTAAAGCTGGCCAAAATCATTTTAATGCCAAAGAAAGCCGCAACAAGCGCCTCGGTCGCCGCCGCTCTGCTTCGTTGTTTATGAAAAATAAAGACGTGTCGCGTTTTTTAGCTACTAAATAATTTTTATACTACTATGACCCGCGTTAAAAAAGGTGTTAATGCTCTTAAAAGTCGCCGCAATATTTTGCGCCAAGCAAAGGGCTTTCGGTTTGGCCGCTCTAAGAAAGAGCGCGCTGCTTCGGAAGCTCTCATGCACGCTGGTGCGTATGCTTTTGCCCACCGCCGCGACAAAAAGAATGATATTCGCAAAATCTGGATTGTGCGCATCAATGCCGCGCTCGAAGCTGAAGGTCTTTCCTATAGTAAATTCATCGGTGCTTTGAAAAAGAAAAATATTTCTTTGGATCGCAAAATTCTTTCTGACCTGGCTGCCAATAACCCAGCTGTCTTTTCTCAAGTTATCGCTGCCACGAAATAGTTTACAAGGGCTTTGATTTACGACAATTCAATAGTGTCCCCTAGTTTGGGCACCACCGCATTCACGCCGAGATAGTCGTGAAGGCGCTGGGCTAAGAAAAGCTCTGATTTTGGTTCGCCCATTGCCACAAAAACTTTTTTGAGTGACGGCCCGGCTGTGCTGACAAATTCTACTAAATGATCGGAGTCTTTGTGCGATGAATAGCCGAGGATTGCTTTTATTTCGGCGCGCACCGGTACGTGTTCGCCGCCAATAGTCACCTCTTTGACGCCGTCTTGAAGCGCTCGGCCGAGCGTGCCCACTGCCTGATATCCCACCAAAAGCAGCGTCGTATCGCGATTGGGTAGAAAATGCTGCTCATGACGAATAATTCGCCCGCCAACCGACATTCCCGAGCCAGCCATAATGATTTTGGGATTGGGTAAACTATCGACGCGCTCAGACTCGCGATTATTCTGAATACGCTCGAGCTTGGGTACCGCAAAAATATCTTTATCGCCCGAGGCTATCAATTTTTTTGCCTGGTCATTGTAGTCGGTACTATATTGGCGATAAATATCGGTCACCCGCTCGGCGAGCGGCGAATCCATATACACGGGAATACTCGGAATTTTTCCAGCATGCTCTAATTCATTGATTTCAAAAAGAATGTCTTGCGTGCGCTCCAAAGAAAATGTGGGGATGATGAGGGTGCGTTTACGCGCAATTGTATCAGCGATGACAGCGGTTAATTCCGCGCGGCGGCTTTCTTTTGATTGATGATTGCGGTCACCATACACCGATTCCATCACAATATAGTTTGCACCGGCAACGCTATCGGTATCACGAAGAAAAAGGGCCGGCGAATTGCCAAGGTCACCTGTAAATACCACAACTGTTTCGCCATATTTTTTCGTCGCAATAGAGGTGGCCGTTCCAGCTTTAGGTGCAAATGCTCCCAGCGTCGGGCAGACATTGGTGCCAATGTGTAGCTCGTACATAGCCGCGCCCAAGATGTGCCCGGAATCCTTAGCGAGCATAGAGATACATCCGCCAATATCGGTCGGCGTATAGTAAGGAATGGTATGCCATAATTTAAATGCGGCCTGCACGTCACCCTCTTCATAGAGGGGCGGTTGATGCAGATGACTTGCCTCTTCGGTTAGCAAATGCACAGCATCCGCCAGCATCACCTCGGTTAAATCACGGGTTGCTGGCGTAGAATAAATAACCCCCTGAAAACCATCTTTTACTAATTTTGGAATGCGACCAATATGATCAGCGTGAGCATGGGTAACCAGTAATACGTCGATGTCGGCAGGTGTGTAGGGAAACGGCTGGCGGTTAAATTTTTCCGCGGCCTCGCTCCCCTGCTCCAAACCACAGTCGATGAGCACTTTGAATGTTTTATCTGTATCGTTACTGTTAGATATAGCAACTTCGAGTAAAAAATTTGCACCCGTCACTGAACCAGTACCCCCGCAAAACATTATCGAGATATGCGGCGTGATTAATTTTTTCTGTGCCGTGGCCATATTATTTAAAGATTACTATATATATGCCACCGAGAAAACCTCCAATAACATCAAAAATTAAATCGAGAGTAGTATCAAATGCGTAATGGTGGCTTGCCGTCGAGGTAATTCCGACACTTAATTCAAAAATTTCCCAAAGACCGCCAACGATGAGCGATACGAGAAGTGTTCCAATAAAAAGAGTAGAGGCTCGTTTTGCCATGCGGTGCATTATCTGTAATGAAAATATTGTGAGCGAAGCGGTGGCACCAGCAAGAATATGTACCACATGATCATACCAACTCACTCGCCAATGAAACTCGAGAACGAGGCCGATTGCATATAAAAAAAGGACGAGGCCAGCCAAACTCACTACCAAAAAAGCTCGCGATATCTTCATGAATTTTAGTATACCACGCGTTATGATACATCTAAAAACCACTCGAGATGAGTGGTGTTTAGATAGTCGCGCGATATTGTCCCTAGTATAAACTAGGTGGGTGCTCGCAGCGCCGTTCGTCTGTAGATTCCGAAGAATCCCCATAGGACCGACACGATGTAAAGCTCCCTGAAAAAAAATTTAATCTAAAGCAATACCTTCGCGACTAGAAGTAGTATACCGCCGCAGAGAGTATCAAGACAAGATTTTTTACTACTGGAACACAAGAAAGAGAATTGCCGCTACTGTACTTTCAATCACGCAGTTTTGTTACTGAATTATTCAAGCATACCGTCCAGATTAACGTCATAGAGAATTTGTTCAGCAATAAGGCGATAATTAATGAGTTCGGCCGGCGAAAACCAGTGGACAATCTCTTGCTCTGCTTCAGCTGGTGAACCCGATGCGTGCACGAGGTTGCGAATACAACGACCATCAGCATCAGTCATTTGATATGAGTCGAGCACAAAATCACCCCGAATAGTTCCTACATCAGAAGTAAGTGGCTCGGTACTGCCTGTCAACTTCCGAACAATAGCTACCGCATGAGCTCCCTGCCAAATAGCGGCAATAATTGGTCCCGAGGTCATATAGCGAGCTAACCGTTCAAGGAGAATTTTCGTTACTTCTAACGGATCTTTAGTGGGTGGCTCAATACCTTTATCAAGGTAGCTTTTAATAGTTTTCTCACCTGTTACGCGGCGCCATTGGGGATCGAGGGTGTAGTGACCTTCGATCTGCTCTTTAGTGGGAACAAGCATTTTAAGAGCGATGAGCTTGAGGCCAGCACGCTCATAGCGACGGATAATTTCACCAACGAGCGAACGCTGAACACCATCGGGCTTGATGAGAACGAGTGTGCGTTCACGCGACGGATGAGGATTGGGCTTCAGTATATCCGCGTCACTCGTTTTTTTTACTCTTACCATCTTCAGCTTTAATAGCTTCTAATTCTTCGTTGAGATTGTCTGCCAATTCTTTCTGTAACTCCGGTGATAAATATTCATAAATATCCAGCCAGTATTGGAGTTCATCGCTATCTTCTCCAAGAGCCACCAGCTGATTCACCACATTTTCGCGTTCGTCTTTGGTCATGATACTGTTTTATTATTCTTTACTATTTGAAATAAGTTGTGCTGCATAGGTCTCAAGCGCCTCATTGGCAATTACCGAGTGGTCGGCAATAAATTGAGCCGTGCGCTGTAGTATTTTGGCCATTGGAATGTTGCCTTTCTCTTTTGCAGCATGAGCCGCGGCTTTTAAAAGAGCAATATGTTTTTCTACCGCACTATTTTGTTTACTCATGGTACCCATGTTACTATCGTAGCACGCTGATACTTTTAAGCAATCTCCTCTTTCAACACTTTTTACTTCTCCGGCTTAGACTTATAATCCTTAATGGCGGCCACGGCTTTTTGAGCAAATTTAGGATTATCCCTTATCAACCGCCCTGTGCGAAGAAAAATCTTAGCAATACCCGATTGGCCACGTTCAGCCAGCATCGAGCTTGTCTTTTCCAGAACGGTCGCTACCTTTTCAGTTGTCATTTCAGCTTCCATACCAGCCACTTTTAAACCTTCTCCTTCGACTGTGCCAGCACCAAAATCAACGAGATCACTCGCGTCTAAAATAATACTACCCACACCCACAGCTCCATGAATAAGGCGCTGAGTGCCGCTCATTTTCCCCCTTTCCAATGTCGAGCCGACAGCCGCTTCGGCAGCCATTTTTACACCACCAAGAACTGGCACGAAATTAAAACCTCTGCTTAAGTTTCGCATAAAAATACCACTGCGCTTTTTTTGCGCCTCTTCGATGACTCGGTCTCGTTCAAGTTTCTCGGGAGAGGTTTGTTTGTTTTGTGTTCTTTCCGGTGATCCTTCTTTTGTCATGACGGTGCTATAGTTCTTCAGCAGCCTGTACAAAACCACCCACTCCAGTTAGACCAAGCCCAGCGTGTACAAGACGACCCGTGCCTGTCAATTTTCTTCCACCCATAGTTCTACCGGCTATTGCCTCAATACCCGTTTTTACCATACCAACGCCGGGCACAATGTCTAAACCGCCACTAACAACGCGACGAAACAGACCGGCGCGACGCTCTTGGTGCGTTTCAACAATTTTTTCTATATTCCCAGCCTGTTCCGGACTTCGTTTTACAAGATCCTGTTGGCTTTCCATTCCCTCCATAAATTTATGTATTTTATATTAACAAGCCCATTGTAGCACATTTTTAGATCAGTCTGTTAATTCTATCGGCTTAGTTTCTAAGCGGCGAACAGCTGCGGGAGAGTTTGAGAGAGTTTCAACTTTTTTGTATTTTGCCATTATTTCCGCCTCAACCGTGGCTCTGTCGCGACCATATTTAAGGTACGAAAGCTGTTTCAGAGCATCGAGCTTAGTGGGGTCGCCGGCCGGCGGCGGCAAGGTTTCAATGTTAAAGGGCGCCGCCGGCCGGCCGTTCACCAGTAATTTAAGATATGCGTTACGATTCTCAATATTTACAATATCAGTTGCTTTAAACGTTGGTGCAAACTGTTTTTCTAAAAATTCTGCGTCAGCGCTTCCCACTCGAAACACACCGAGTGAGCCGACGTTACCAAATACCGCGTCACGAATACTCTCTTGCAGCTGGGCAATAAACTGGTGAGCAATAGAAAGCGACAATTTATACTTGCGAGCTTCCGAAAGAATGGTAGCGATTGAATCGGTCGTCACATTTTGAAATTCATCAACATAGAGATAAAAAGGTGGCAGATTTTTACCAACAGAATCAACACGCGAAAGTGCAGCCATTAAAATCTTGCCGATTAAAATAAGGCCGATCAGATTAGCGTTAATGTCGCCAAGTTTGCCCTTCGCCAGATTCACCAGCAAAATCTTGCGATTATCCATAATATCGCGGAAATTGAATGAGGAATGTTCTTGAGCCACCACTGGTCGCATAATATCGTTCGCCAAAAAGACATCGAATTTATTAGTGACATATTGCACGTAGTTAGCAAGGCCCTGCTCACCGGTGGTTTTTTCAGCATTGGTCCAAAATTGGCTGACCAGCGGATTTTTACATACGGAAAGTTTGAATTTTCTGTATTCCTTGTCCGAAAGGACGCGTGATACGTCGAGAAGTGTATTGCCCGATTCAGGATGATCCATTACCAGGAGCGCTGAGTTACGAAAATATTGTTCGAAGGCTGGCCCCATACTCTCTGGCACCGCCCCATAAAGTTTTTTAAAGATACTGAGTAATTCGTTAACGACGAAAGTTTTTTGCTCAGGAAAATTTTGGTCATATTCGAGCATATTGAGCCCCATGGGGCGCGGGGTATAGCTTGGATCAAAATAAATAACATCTTCATAGCGACTCTTCGGTATGTTTGCTAAGACGTCAACGATGTCGGTCCCGTGAGGATCAATCATACACACTCCCTCACCCTGCTCGATATCCTGGACAATCATGTTTTTAAGCAACGTGGTTTTACCGGTGCCAGTTTGACCAATGACGTAGAAGTGGCGTAAGCGATCTTCTTTGGTTATGTAAGCTTTGGTGTCGAGATTGCGAAAACGATTCACGCCGAGCAATGTGCCTTCTTGCGGTAAATCTATGGGGGCCGGCGCCGCGCCGGACCGAGCCTGCCGCACCTGCGGCGCGGCGCCGGCAATTCGCTCCGGAAAATGGAAAAGTGTCGTTGCCTCTTTAAAATTGATCGGTACAATATTTTCTTCGGAAAACTCTCGAAAAGAAAATTTCTCGGCAAGTTTTTCCACTTTTTTTCCTGTTACTCGCTTAAAAATAAGTTTATTACCGAGCGTATTTTCAAATTGATTAAATGAGGCTTCCAATTCATTTAAAATTCGTTCAGCATCCATAGGTATTGCAGCAGAGACAAGTAAGCGAATATTAACCTCACACATCGGCGCACTCACTTTTTCGTTTAACACCGTCAAGAGATTTTGATCGACCGTCACAGGTTCACTCTTCTTCTTTTCTTCAGCTGATTTTTCAAAAAATGTCTCCTTTAATTCACCCCAAAATTCCTCACTCCAGCCTTTAGGCAACAGCTCTTTAATGGGCTTACCCTTACTAACGCCTTCAATAATACGCTGATAATTTTCCTGATATTTTGTCCGGCTAGAACGAAAGACAATCTGCACCGCCGCCCCCTCATTGTCCTTTTGAATCTTCGAAAAAGTATTTAAAATGACATTGAGTGGGTCATGGTCAAATTTTTCGTATGTTTTAAGTGGATATGCTGCGTACTTAGCAAATGTAGCCACGGCGCCAGCCGTATCACTCGGCTCGGTAAAAATATTATAGTCGTCGGCAACCTCTTTAATTTTTGCTCGTGGAAATAATGCCACAATTTGTTTTTCAAAGAGAACTTTCTGATCATCAGGAATTCCCGCAAAAATAACAGCTTCTTGGCTATGATTAGGTTTGGCGATTTCAAGGGAAAAGGGCGGGGGATATTTTTTTTCACTATCAAAAAACCTTGCTAGCCCTCCTTTTTTAACAGTATCGACAAAAAACATACCCGCGTAAAATTGTTCCATTGCCGAAATGAGTTCCTTAAGGGGACGCTGATTACTGGTCTCGGCATCAGGTAATGACACTTCATATAGTGTCATGTGTAGCGCTTGAAAAAGCTCGGAGCGTGGTACGAGGCCAGTTACTGGATAACCACTCTTCACATACTGCACCAAAAAACGATGGAAGTCGTCTTCCACGTGCGGATCATTGAGGCCCTCGACAACACGCAGCGCGTTTTTAATTCCTTTTTCATTAAGAATTGCCAGGAGCTCAGTCATTTTTGCATCGTGCGGCTCAGGTGAAAGATTGAGCACTACTTTTTGCACCGCCCCTGATTCCATACGCGCTACCGGATGGAGTACTTTTTCGACTGGAGCCGCTTTATAGTGGTGGATTTGTTCAGTAATAACCGCGTCACGCTCTAACGGTACACCACTACCACCTAATTCTTTTTCTCGGCGCGCTACTTCACGACGTAAATATTCGAGCTCTTCTGCTGGCGTCATCGCCCCCCGTCCAGGCGCTCCTTCAGGGTTTTTGGTAACTTCCATGCGGGCATTATAGCAAATTTTCAGCTATATTACGCCTTCGTTAAAATTTCGGGACTCGTTTTGGTTATCAGGATAGTATGTTCGAAGTGAGCAGCCAGAGAGCCATCGCTGGTACGAATAGTGTAGCCATCTTCATCGAGTAAAATATTTTTACTACCAAGCGTAAGCATTGGCTCGATAGCAATAACCATGCCTGGCTTAAGTAACGCTCCTTGTCCCCGCTTACCAAAATTAGGGACAAAAGGGTCCTCATGAACACTATATCCAACACCATGACCAGTAAGCTCCTCAATGATACCGTAGTCACCCTTACTGCGAACAAAGCTACTAATAGCGTAGCCAATATCGCCCGTGGTGTTACCAGCGCAGGCCGCTTTAATGCCAACAGCCAGCGCTTCCTGTGTCACCGCCAGTAATTTTTTTGCCGCGGAAGAAATATTACCGACACCAACAGTAACAGCATGATCAGTAATAAGTCCCTCATGGATAAGACCGAGGTCGAGACTTACCACGTCACCTTCGAGAAGTTGTCGCGGTTTTTCATTAGGGATACCGTGTACCACTTCGTCATTGAGCGAAATACAGAGACTGGCTGGATAGGGACGCCTGGCTCCACTCGGGCGATAGTTTAAAAAAGCTGATCTATCAGCGTGTTGCTGAATAAGCGACTCGGCAAAATCGTTTAAATAATCCGTACTGACACCCGGTTGCGCTTTAGCTGCCACCTCCGCCAAAATATCTGCCAGTCGCTTGCCGCCCTCCCGTAGTAATGCAATATCTTTTACTGTTTTTATAGAAATCATATAAGACCGGCGTTTTGCAAGAGTGCCTGGTGTATAGCCTCGATACTTTGCTCACCATTAAGATCAACGACTTTGTAGTACTCACTATGGTCTCGAAAATGTTTGATAGCGGGAACCACCTGAGTATCGTACCAGCTAAGACGATTTTTAATGTCAGCGGGAATATCATCAGCTCGTTGACGCTCGAGCAGGCGCTTTGTGGCCCACGCTTCAGAAACATTAATAACCACAACAATCGGTCGCGCTCGTTTATAAAATTGGAAAGCACCATCAAGAATCGGGGCCTCTTCTGGCCGACGACATAAACCATCAAGCACAAGATGCTCAGTCCCCTCTTGAATACTCTCTACAAGTACTTGTGTCCAAAAATAAATAGGGATGAATGCGGGAAATAACTGGCCGTGATTAATAACATCCTGCACTAACCGCGCCGAAAAATTTCCCTGCTGCGCAAAATCCCGACCCTTCTGGCCTGTTTGAATATAAAGGGTTTTTCGAGACGGATCGTGGGCTTTTAGCCAATCAATAAGAAGCTGCGCCTGTGTGCCTTTTCCTGAACCAGAGCGACCAAAGAAAATAAAAGTTTGTGGAACCATTACAATGAGAAAATTGTACCATATTGCGCCTCATAGCGACGCAACGGGGGTTTAGTACTCCTTCATCGTCACCTGCGCCTCAATACGCTTAATGGTATCAATAACAACAGAGACAACGATAAGGAGAGCGGTGCCGCCAATGGCCAGCGAAGTTTGATTGGTGAAAGAACGAATAATGAGTGGTAACACAGCAATAACACCAAGAAAAACAGCACCAAACGTCGTTAAGCGAGTTAGAATTTTAGAAATATATACCGCAGTTGATTGACCAGGACGAACACCAGGAATAAAAGCTCCGTTCTTCTGAAGATTTTCCGAAAGCTGGTGCGGATCAAAGGTGACCGCGGTATAGAAGTAGGTAAAAGCAAAAACGAGCAGGAAGTAGAAAATATCGTAGACCCACTGATTTTGTAAAGCATTTTCTATCCAATTAGAAACATTTGCCACAAGCGCATAATGAATCGTAGCAAGATATTTAAAGACTACTTGCGGAAAAAGTAGCACCGATAGAGCAAAGATAATGGGAATAACGCCCGCTTGATTAAGGCGGAGAGGAATATACGTCGAGATACCACCATACACTTTATTGCCCCGTATACGTTTTGCATAGGTTACGGGGATCGGGCGTTCAGCTTCAGTAATGAACACTACTGCATACACCACAAAAACAGACCCGACTAAAATGAGGGCGTATGTCGGAATCTGCGCTGTACTAAACGAGAGCACGCTCTGGCTAATAGCTTGGGGCAGCGCGGCGACAATACCAGCAAAAATGATGAGCGAGGTACCATTGCCAGCACCAAATTCACTGATGCGCTCACCGATCCATACAAGGAGCATAGAACCGCCCGTCACGATAGCAACGTTTACCGCCATAGCAAAAGGTGTTAGGTGTGCAACAATATTTTGTTGACTGAGTAGCGTAATGAAACCGAACGATTGCACCATCGCTAAGGGCACGGTGAGCATGCGAGAATATTGGGTAAACTTCATACGGCCCGCTTCACCCTCCTCTTGATAGAGTGATTTTAATCGAGGCGAAATCATGGTGAGCAACTGCATAATAATGACCGCGGTAATGTACGGCCCGACACCAAGCATCACTATCGAAAAGTGCGAGAGGCCGCCACCAGAAAAAACGTTCAGCAAACCAAAAAATTGGTTGTTAGAAAAAAATTGATTGAGAGCTGCTTGATTAACTCCCGGTACCGGTATTGCCGCAAGCACACGGAAAATACCAAGCAAACCTACCGTAATAAGAATGCGATTACGTAAGTTGCGATCGCTAAAAATTGTCTTGAGTTTGGCGGTAAAGATAGACATTATTTTTTCTTACCGACGACTTTTTCTCGAGCAGATCCGGAAAAATTAATTCCTTGAAAGGTGAGCTTTTTTGTTAACGTGCCCATGCTAAGAATTTTTACCTCTGGCAGAAGGCCACCTCGTTTTGCAATAAGACCCTTAGCGGCGAGCGTTGCACGACTTACCACGTCACCATCTTCAAAATGCTTCTCTAAAACACTGATGTTAATGATCGCTGGTTTCTGCTGAATACTGAGGTTGCTATTTTTGCCGCGGCCGCGCATCTTAGGAAGTTTCTTAATAATGTCGCGAAATTCTGGACGAATTTTGTGACCAGCACGAGCTTTTTGACCCTTGGTACCACGGCCAGCGGTTTTACCACGCTTACCGCCCCGACCAACAGCCGCGCTCTTCTTATTTTTATGAACCCTGACAATATTGTGCATTTGCATAGTAGTAAAGTAAAAACTAAGCCGCCATCGCTGCTTTACGAGTAGCAATCAAGACGCGGCGATGCGGTGTTAATTTGCGGAGGGCAAGCACAGCAACGCGAGCATTGTTAAGACTATTTTTCGGACTCGATCGTAATTTAGCGCCGACATCACGAAGTCCTGCCAACTCAACAACGCTACGCACTGAGCTGCCCGCGACAACACCACGACCAGGTGTTGGCATAATCGTTACGCGCGAGGCGCCATACTTTGCAGTAACTTCATACGGAATCGACATTGTTTTTGTCACAGGAATTTTGACGAGATTCTTTTTGGCATTACGGAGAGCTTTTTCAATAGCAAGCGCAGTGTCACCGCCCTTACCGAGGCCGACACCAACAGAACCCTTATGATCGCCAATAACGAGACTAACTGAAAAATTAAAACGACGACCGCCAGCAACGACACGAGCCACGCGACGAATATCAATGATTTTTTGATCAAATTCTGGGCGAACCTTCCCTTCAGAACGTTGACGGCGCGAATTTCGACGTGGCGCCCCTGTAGACGCAGCACGATCGCGCTGCTGATTGCGACGTTGTTGATTGCGAGCAGGTGTTACCACAGATTCAACAGACACGGGAGCAGCTACCTCACCCTGACCAGTGATTACATTGACGCCTTCGGCATCTAAATTCTCTTGAGTATCTTTTTTCTGTTCATCAGTCATATAAGCAATAATTAAAATTCTAGACCGCCCTCGCGCGCGCCCTCTGCGAGAGCTCGAACACGACCAGTATAAATAAAGCCACCGCGATCAAAAACGACCTTCTTAACTTTTAATCCTGTTGCGGTTTTTGCCAGAGTGACGCCAGCATTTTTTGCTTTTTCTAACATTCCCTTACCGCTTGCTGTTTTTGTTGAACTGGCGGCAATGGTCACACCTCGTTCATCATCAATAAGCTGAGCATACACATATTTATTGGAACGATAAACAGACAAGCGCGGCTTTGTAGCTGTACCGCTAACCTTCGCGCGGATGCGATTGTGGCGACGATCTCGTTTTTCTGTTTTAACGCGAGTGTTTTTCATAAATATTACGCGGTCTTTTTACCCTGTTTGCGACGAATAACTTCATCTTCGTAGCGAATACCCTTGCCTTTGTACGGCTCTGGTTTCTTGAGGGCACGAATACTAGCGGCAAATTGACCAACTTCTTCTTTATTACTACCAGTAATAGTGAGTACACCCTTTTCTGATTCTACTTTAATTGACGCCGGAATTGGCACGGCAACTGGATGGGAAAGACCAAGACCAAGTACAAGTTCCTTTCCTTTTACCTCGGCCTTATAGCCAATACCTTCGATAATTAATTTTTTAGTGTAGCCACTTACGACACCTTGTATCATATTTTCTAAATGAGAAACAGTAGTACCAGAAACAATGTCTGCGGCACTATTATCAACATCAACGGGTGTTACCTTGACTTCTTTTCCAGAAATATCTACAAACACGAGAGGAGAAATGGGACGCTCTAGCGTTGTCTTTGGTCCTTTTACCGTTACTTTTCCTGCAGAAACATTCATTTCAACATTTGCCGGAAGTTTTATGATTTTTTTGCCGATTCGTGACATAGATGATGTATTACCAAATTTGGAAAAGTAGTTCGCCGCCAACCTTTTGTTTTCGCGCCTGAGCATCAGTCATAATACCCTTTGAAGTAGTAAGAACAGAAATGCCATGACCTTGTTTTACTGGACGAATGTCTCGCATACCTTTATAAATTCTCTTAGAAAGTTTAGAAACTCGCTCTACCCCTTTCACGCGAGGGCCGAATTCGTCGTAAGCTAAAGTGAGCTCGAGGGTTTTATTAATTTTTTTACCCTTTTTAGTAACCATTTTTATATACCCCTCAGTAACCAAAAGATTAGCGATCTCTTCCTTGATACGAGAATACGAAATAGCAACAATATCCTTGCCTACCGCACTGGCATTACGAATACGTGTAATAAAATCAGCAATTGGATCAGTCATACTACCAGGAGGATTTTTTAACGCCAGGAATCATGCCTTCATTAGCTAATTCACGAAAACAGATGCGGCACATATCAAATTCACGCATATAGGCGCGCTTGCGACCACAACGAAAACAGCGTCGGACAATCCCGAGTTGAAAATTTTGGCTTCTTTTTCGACCGGGCAACTGTTGATGTTTTTGCCATATAAGTGCAAGCTACTCTATCAAGAAGTGTTTTCTCTGTCAACAAAGCGCCTTTAGAGGCGCTTTGTTTTTAACTCTTATTTCTTGGCCTTTTTGGGTTTCTTAGAACGATCGGCGGCGGACGGAGCAAGCTCCAAATCTGGTCCGACATCAACCTTTTTAAGCGGCAAACCCAAATGTTCGAGGAAGGCTTGAATTTCTGCTTTATCTCGACCTGTAGTGACAAGCGTTACCGCTAAGCCAAAAATATCGCGAATATCTTCATCGGCTGTTTCGGGAAAAATGGTGTGCTCACGAATACCAAAGGTGTAATTACCCATACTATCAATACTTTTGGGCGAGAGGCCACGAAAATCTCGAGTGCGAGGCAGGGCAACATTAACCAAACGATCGAGAAAATCGTTCATACGCTTGCCTCGAAGAGTTATTTGATAACCAACAACGTCACCCTGTCTTGTTTTAAAATTAGAAATGGCCTGCTTGGCCCCGCGCGGTGCCGCTTTCTGACCAGTTATTTTTTCAAGACGATCAGTAATAAGTTCGAGTTTTTTCTTATCTTTTTGAGAACCAACACCAACCGAAACAACAATTTTGGAAATTCGTGGTGCCTGCATAACATTTTTCCAACCAAAACGACCTTTTAAACTCGAAAAGGTGGAAAATAATTTTTCTTTAGTAGATAGAGTAGCCATAGTAGATTAGGAATTCTTTTTTACATTTGACGCATGAATAGGGTGCGGTTTTTCTACGATTTGACCCTTGCTATCTTCTCGACGTGAACGCTCGTGACGTTTTTTAAGATTCATACCCTCGACAACAACTTTATTCTGACGAGGAAAAGCGCGCACCACCTTACCGCTGCGGCCCTTATCTTTTCCTGTGATTATAGTAACGGTGTCACCTGTTTTAATATGCATAGTAGTAAAAATTAAACAACTTCAGGAGCCAATGAAGCAACGCCCTGGAAACCATGTTCGGAAAGTTCTCGTGGCACGGGACCAAAGACTCGATTGCCAACCGGTACATATTCTTTCTTTTGCAATGAAACGACCACGACCGCATTGTCATCAAAACGAATGTAGGAACCATCTTTTCGGCGAAACGGTTTGCGCTGACGGACCACAACAGCCTTTAGAACATCTTTTTTCTTCACAGACTTTCGGGGTTCGGCTTTTTGCACAGAAAGAACTACTACTTCACCGATTTCTGCGTAGCGTTTTTTAGAACTACCCAACACTTTAAAAATACGACCTATTTTGGCACCAGTATTATCAGCGACGGTAACAATTGAACGTGGTTGAATCATGGTAGTTACATTTAGACTGCTGCTTCTATTTCTGCACCTTCTTCTTGTCCCCGACCAAGGATCTCAACAATCTTAAAATGTTTGTGACGAGAAATTGGTCGAGTCTCTTCGATCGCCACGCGGTCACCAATTCCTACCGTATTACCCTTATCGTCAACCTTGTAACGCTTACGCAAACGAAGGTACTTTTGGTACTTCGAGTGTTTCTCAAAACGCTCAACGACAACTACCGCCGTGTCTTTCATTTTATTGGAAACAACCGTGCCAACAAAGCGCTTGAGGTGAGCGCTTGGTGCGGTAGTGGTTGTGGGGGTAGTTGTTTGCATAGGCATGGGATTCTACACTTTTTTATTGAGTTCTGTCAAAATTCGAGCGATATCGCGACGGAGATTGCGACCTTCTTTAACGTTGCGACTTTTTGATCCAGAAGCATTAAAACGAAATTCTTGTAGCGAAGCACGCTTCTCAGTGAGAATTTTTTGCAACTCTTCTTTGGTTTTTGCTTTAAATTCAGACATGTTTTATACGCGAGTAATTACTTTTGTCTTCATGGGCAACTTTGTACCCGCCTTGCGCAATGCTTCGCGAGCAGCTGCTTCCGTAATGCCGTCAATTTCAAATACGATTCGACCAGGCCATACCTGTACTTGGTAACCAGCAGGCTCTCCTTTACCCTTACCCATTTTTACTTCAGCTGGTTTTTGAGTGTACGGCATATCAGGAAATACTCGGACCCACGTCTTACCGGTTTTTCCTAGTGAACGGGCAATAACTTTACGAGCCGCTTCAACTTGGTTGGAACGAACTCGAGCCTCACCCATTGCTTTTAATCCAAATGAGCCAAAAGCAAGCACGCTTCCACGATTTTCCATGCGTGCGCGAGCTGGATTGCGGCGCATAGTGTGCCATTTTCGATGAAGGACTTTTTTGGGAAAAAATTGCATGGTCGTTTTTTATTTCTTAGCAAAAACTTCGCCTTTATAAATCCAAACCTTGATACCGATATCGCCATAAGGCATATGGGCTTTTTCGCGAGCAAAATCTATATCGGCACGTAGTGTTTGGAGGGGAATTTGGCCCTTTTTAAGGCTCTCTTGACGAGCCATGTCGGCACCACCCAGGCGGCCGCCGAGGTCAATTCGAACCCCCTTCACATCGCGATTAGCCATAACTTTGTCGACCATCTGCTTCAAAACTCGGCGAAACGGTAAACGCTTTTCGAGACCTTCGGCAATCATGTAGCCAACAATGGCAGCATTTGATTCGGGCGAGCGCACTTCTTCAATATCAACCTTGAGCTCCTGATTAAATGAGAGCTTAAGCTTTTTGATGAATTCATTAATATCAGAACGGAGCTTCGTCGCACCCTCACCGGAACGACCAATGATCATTCCTGGACGAGAGGTGCGAATGATAACGCGCATGGTTTTTTCGCTACGCTCAATATCGATAGAGCTTACATACATTCCGCGTAAGCGTTTCTGCAGAAACTCGCGCAGTAAAACATCGCACTGCAAAAAATCACGGAATTTTTTATCAGCAGAAAACCATCGCGACTTCCAATCTCGCAAAATACCTAAACGATGTGAATATGGATGAACAGAATGAGACATGTTATTTCTTTTTAGGGTTCTGGCTTAATGTTATTACAACGTGGCTAGAGCGCTTATTAATACGAGCAGCGGAACCCCGAGCGCGTGGCATAATGCGTTTTAGCGTTACCCCACTATCGACACGTAGCGTATGTACAAAAATATTTTCTTCAGTGACAGCAACATCAGCTGCTTTTGCGTTTGCCAACGCTGAAGCAAGTAATTTAGCAATTGGTGCGGCGGCACGTTTCGGCAAGAAACGTAATTGGGCCTGGGCAGCAGCAACGCTTTTTCCACGAATAAGATTAGCTACAGAGCGCACCTTACGCGGGGACTGACGATAATTAGAAAGGGTGGCCGTAGACATGATGGTGATTATTTAGCAGGAGCAGTATTGGTTTTTGCATCCGTGGCAGCCTTTGCAGCAGCGGCAGCGGCCATCTCGGCTTCCTTCGCCTTTTGTTCGAGTTCTTTCTGCATTTTACCGCCATGCTTAACGAATTTTCGAGTCGGCGAAAATTCTCCGAGACGATGACCAACCATTTCTTCTGTTACTAGCACCTCTATGTGATCTTTTCCATTGTGCACACCAAAGGTAAAACCAACAAACTCTGGGGGAATTTGGCTGGCACGTGCCCATGTTTTGATTGCACTCAAAGAGCCCGGCTTCTTACCGGAAATCTTTTTAAAGAGTTTTTCGTCCACATAGGGGCCTTTTTTAAGTGATCGTGCCATAACGTAAGGTGCCTATCTTATCTAAAAATCAAAAAAGTGTCAAATTTAGGCCGTTGTTGAGCGACTTTGACCGACCTTGCGACGGGAAACAATAAGCGCACTGGAATATTTCTTGGTGCGACGAGATTTTTGTCCCTTGCCCGTTGGCTTACCATATACAGAAATCGCTCGACGACGACCTCTTCCCTGACGACCTTCACCGCCACCATGTGGGTGATCAACGGGGTTCATAGCCGTACCACGAACCGTTGGACGAATACCAAGCCAACGCGACCGACCAGCTTTACCAATATTCACCAGGCGATTTTCGTCATTAGAAACTTCACCAACTGAAGCCCAACAAGTATCGAGAACGCGGCGCACTTCGGTTGATGGCATCTTGAGATGCACATAGCCAGCATCGTGAGCAATGACTTCGGCATAATTACCAGCCGCCCGACCCATTTTTGCACCACCGCGTGGTTTAAGTTCAATATTGTATACAAACGTACCGACAGGGATATTTTTAAGCGGCAGACGGTTACCCGATTTGATTTCCGCTTTCTCAGAAACCAAGAACGTATCGCCAACTTTGAGCGACTTCGGCGCTAAAATGTAGCGTTTTTCGCCATCAGCATAATGTACAAGAGCAATGAATCCGGTGCGGTTAGGGTCATATTCGATACTAACAATTTTCGCGGGAATATCAATTTTTGTATAAGAAAAATCAACGGCTCGCCAGAGACGCTTATGACCACCACCTTTATGGCGGGTCGTGATAAAACCACCCGCTCGGCCATACGATCGCTTAAAACCAGAGGTTAGGGATTTGTGCGGACGATCAGTAGTCAACGAATTTCGGTAAGAAACCGTAGACATTTTTCGACGTGATTTAGTATAGGGGCGGTATGTTTTCATAAATATTATGTAAGTTGAATAGTCTCACCAGCCGCCAAGTATATGTAGGCTTTTTTACCGCCACCGTGCATACCTTGTTTACCACGACTAAACACTTTCTTTTTTTTAACAGAAACTATTCGAACATTTCTTGGTCGAACATTGTAGCGAGTCTCTATAGCAAAGGAAACGCTTTTTTTCGTCGCAGCGGGGGTTACGTTAAATACGTACACATTTTTTTCAGCCACCCGACTGGCCTTTTCTGTAATACGCGGTCCACGAAGCACCGACGCGGTACCCGGAGAGCGGTGCGTAATGGGGGATACTACATCTCCCTTTGTTTTTTTATCGTCGCTTTTCTGTTTTGATCGAAAGAGGGCCATAGTAAAGATTATTGAGGAATATGTTTAAACGACTCTTGAGGATTGGCCAAAATAAGAAACTTGTAATTCAAAATACTGAAAGGATTAAGATTTCGCGCTTCTCCTACTTCAACATTACTGAAATTGCTGAAACTTTTTTCAACAGCCTTATCTTTTTTGGGCAATGCGATGAAGGCGGCGTTAATTTTTTTAGAACCAAGACGTTCATATCCTGTAATACTTGCCAGAGCGTCAACAACGATACGCGCCTCTTTTGTTTTTGGTTCTGCAAAAACTAAATTGTCTACAAAAATAATTTCGTTGTCTTTAAATTTTCGTGACAAAATAGCGAGAAGCGCTTTGCTTTTGGCTTTTTTATTAACCTTGCGAATATAATTCTTTTCATTGCGCGGACCATGAGCAACACCACCGTGTACCCAAATTGGCGAACGAGTTGAGCCGTGGCGAGCGCGACCCGTACCCTTCTGGCGCCAAGGTTTCTTACCACCGCCCGAAACCTCACCGCGAGTTTTTGCGTGCGCCACCGGAGGACGAGCGCTTGAAGCAAGCGACGTAACAACCTGATGCACGAGATCAGCGTTCCAGGGAATAGCAAAAAGATTATCGGGGAGAGTGAGTTCCTCAACTTCTTTACCTTTTTGGTTGTATACTTTTGCTTTCATAATGTGTGCGGCGTCCTAAATTACCATTAACCGCGGATTTCCACAAGCGTACCGCGGCGACCAGGTACTGCGCCGACCAAAGAAATAGTACCAGCGGCAGTATCAATACTATTAACTTTCAAATTTTTTACCGTTATGCGCTCACCACCCATTCTGCCGGCCATACGCATACCGTGACGAAGCACGGTGCGCAAACCTCCGGAAATTGAGCCTGGCTCGCGTTCAGAATGTTTCTGACCATGCGATCGCGGGCCACCCTTAAAACCGTGGCGCTTCACGACGCCTTGAAAACCTTTACCTTTTGAAACAGCTGAGACCATAACCGTGTCGCCCGCGGTAAAATTAGAAATATCCACTTTGTCACCAATATTTTTAACTTCTGCATCAGAAGCAAGACGAAATTCTTTAACGTAGCGAAAATTACCAAGAGCACTGAATTGACCACGTTGAGACTTGGCAATATTTTTTTCGCGACGTTCTCCAAAACCTACTTGAATGGCTTTGTAGCCATCCTTTTCTTTTGTCTTGACCGCAGTAACCGTCATCGGTCCCGTACTAAGCACCGTGATTGGCCGCACACTACCGTCTTCCATGAAGACCTGGGACATCTGCTGCTTTACGCCCAAAGCGAATTTTTTTACTGATTTTTGCGTCATAGTAGTGGTGTAGCATCCGTAGTGCGTGTTACAGGATCTTTACATCGATAGTTACTCCGGAAGGCAGGCTAAGATTCGTGAGCGACTCAACCAGCTTTGCGGATGGGTTAATAATGTCAATGAGACGCTTGTGAATGCGCATCTCAAATTGCTCGCGGGCATTCTTATGCACAAACGAAGAGCGATTGACGGTGTACTTTTTTATCTCTGTTGGCAGTGGAATAGGACCAACCAGCTCAGCATCATATCGCGATGCTGTGTCGATAATTTGACGGACAGAAACATCGAGCACTTTGTATTCATATGCTCGCACGCGAATGCGCAAGCGTTGAATACCCTCCTTGGCCGGAACAGCTTTTTTAGATGTTCTGGTTTTTTTAACGGTTGTTTCGGCCATAGTAGTGATTAAGGAGCGATTTTTTCGTTAAGCAATAATTTTTGTAACGACACCAGCGCCTACAGTGTGACCTCCTTCGCGAATAGCAAAACGCTGTTTTTCTTCGAGAGCAACGGGAGCAACAAGTTTAACCTTAAAGGTTACCGTATCACCCGGCATAACCATTTCTACACCTTCCTTAAGAGTAACTTCACCCGTAACGTCCGTGGTGCGAACATAAAACTGAGGCTTGTAGCCGCTGAAAAAGGGAGTGTGACGACCGCCTTCTTCTTTCTTCAAGATATAGACTTCTGATTCGAATTCAGTATGTGGGTGTACCGAGCCAGGTTTTGCAAGAACCTGACCACGAGTTATATCCTCTTTTTTCAAACCACGCAAGAGAATACCGGCGTTGTCGCCAGCCATACCTTCATTGAGCTGTTTATTAAACATTTCAATACCAGTAACCGTTGTCTTTTGAAGAGGTTTGAGACCAACAATTTCAATTTCTTCACCAACTTTAACAATGCCGCGCTCGATACGACCTGTAGCGACCGTACCACGGCCTTCAATAGAGAAAATATCTTCAACCGGCATGAGGAACGGCTTGTCGGTTTCGCGAACGGGGAGAGGAATGTATTCATCAAGAGTTTTGGTGAGCTCCAAAACTTTTTGAGCCCACTGATCATTAATGTCCGCTGCTTCAAGAGCCTTAAGAGCAGAACCTCGAATAACAGGAGTAACTTTGCCGTCATAGCCTTGTTTTGTTAATTCATCGCGAACCTCTTCTTCAACGAGGTCAATGAGATCTTGTTCAGCGACCATATCGCATTTATTGAGAAAGACAATTATTTTAGGCACACCAACTTGGTGAGCAAGGAGGATGTGTTCGCGAGTCTGAGGCATAACACCGTCAGTAGCGGCAACCACAAGAACGGCACCGTCCATTTGGGCCGCACCGGTAATCATGTTCTTGATGTAGTCGGCGTGACCAGGAGCATCAATGTGCGCGTAGTGACGATTCACCGTGGAGTACTCGTTGTGTGAGAGCGCGATCGTAATACCACGAGCCTTCTCCTCTGGAGCAGAGTCAATGGCATCAACGCCTTTCTCGGTAACGTCCTGACCAGAAAGTTTGAGGACGTGCAAAATGGCGGCAGTTAACGTAGTTTTGCCGTGGTCAACGTGACCAATCGTGCCAACGTTAACGTGCGGCTTTGATCTATCAAAAGTTGTCATAAATTCGTTTTGTTAAATTTTTAGTTAATAAAAAAACTACTAATGAACGAACACACCGATAGAGACGTTTTGTATTCTCAAAGTACACGAGATACAAAAAACGACGCACAAGCGGTACTCGCCATCCTATCAGAAAAGGCCTCCATCCGTCAATAGTGGCGGAGTTACTTTTTCCCCTCTACGATTTGTTTCTCCACTTGTGGAGGAACGATAGCGTAGTGAGAAAATTCCATAGGGGCATTACCGCGGCCCTCAGTCATTGAACGGAGCTGTGTGGTATATCCAAACATTTCAGCGAGAGGAACCGTGGCTCGAATAATCTTGATGCCACCCGGTCTATCTTCAAAACCCTCTATTTGAGCCCTTTTTCCAGAAAGATTACCTGTAATATCACCGAAAAACTTCTCCGGTACAGAAACTTCAACTTTCATAATTGGCTCAAGAATAACCGGTTTGGCACGCTTAGCACCATCTTGAAATGCTTGAGAAGCGGCGATTTTGTAAGCAATTTCTGAAGAGTCAACATCGTGGTAAGAACCATACGTTAGTTCACAAGACACATCTACCATAGGGAAACCGGCGACGATACCACGTCCCATAGCTTCACGGACGCCTTTTTCAACGGCCGGGATAAATTCTTGAGGAATAACACCACCTTTAATAGAATCGATGAACTCGAAATCGTCATAGCGATGAACGTTTTTGGGGATTTTTGCTCCCTCTTCGAGTTTTTCCATCGGCTTCAAGGTAATTTTAACGTGACCATATTGACCCTTACCGCCCGATTGTTTGATATATTTATGTTCCGCTTCAGCACTAGCAGTAATAGTTTCTCGGTACGCCACTTGTGGTTTACCAACATTTGCCTCAACACTAAACTCTCGCTTCATGCGATCAACCATAATATCGAGGTGCAACTCACCCATTCCGGAAATAATCGTCTCGCCAGTCTCTGTATTTGAACTAATTTTAAAAGTCGGGTCTTCGTCAGAGAGTTTTTTGAGCGCCAAGCCCATTTTTTCTTGATCTGCTTTCGTTTTTGGTTCAATACGCAAAGAAACAACCGGCTCAACGAATTTAATTGGGTCGAGAATAATAGGGTTTGCCTCATCACAGAGTGTATGAGAGGTTTTAGTATCTTTAAGACCAACGGCAGCAGCAATTTCACCAGCAAAAACTTTTTTTACTTCCTCTCGCTTATCAGCCTGAAGACGAACAATACGCCCTAAACGCTCTCTTTCGCCTGTTGAGGAATTGTATACATAACTACCCGCTTCAATCGTTCCAGAGTAAACACGGAAGAAGGTCAATGCGCCAACAAAAGGATCATTTTGTAATTTAAACGCCAGCGCCGCAAACGGTTCAGTGTCTGATGTGTGACGATAAATAGTTTCTCCATTTTTAGGATCAATACCGTGAATAGGAGGAATTTCCATTGGTGACGGTAAATAATCGACCACCGCGTCCAACACGAGCTGGACACCCTTATTTTTAAGAGCCGATCCAGTAAAAACCGGGATAATTTTTACTTCAATAGTGGCTTTACGGAGCGTTTTTTTGAGATCTTCTAAGGATGGTTCCTTACCTTCTAAATACGCGCTCATGAGCACATCATCTTGCTCAACTACTTTTTCAATTAATTCACCGCGCCGCTTTTTTGCCTCATCAAGATATTCTGCGGGGATATCTTCTTCTCGAATTTTATTACCCATATCGCCCTCAAAATAGAAGGCTTTCATCTTTAAGAGGTCAATAACCCCTTCAAAATTTTCTTCAGCACCAATAGGAATTTGCATTCGAACGGCATTTTTATTGAGACGATCTAAAATTGACTGGAATGATCGCTCGAAACTAGCGCCCATACGATCGAGTTTATTAATAAAACAAATGCGCGGCACATTACCATCATCGGCATAGCGCCAGTTAGTTTCTGATTGAGGTTCAACACCAGCTACACCATCAAAAACAACCACTGCGCCATCCAAAACACGCAGTGATCGTTTTACTTCAGCAGTAAAATCAATGTGACCAGGAGTATCAATAATATTGAAGCGATGTTTAAGAGACGTATTGCCATTCAAATATGTAGGATTCCAAAAACACGTAATAGCAGCCGCAGTAATAGTAATACCGCGCTCACGTTCCTGCTCCATCCAATCAGTTACTGTGTCACCTTCATGGACTTCGCCGATTTTATGGCTCATGCCGGTGTAGTACAAAATACGCTCAGATGTCGTGGTTTTACCAGCATCAATGTGAGCAATAATTCCGAAATTTCTAACTCGCTCGAGCGGATAGTCGCGGTTCATAAAAAATACATCTTACCAAGCAAAATGAGCAAACGCCTTATTGGCCTCGGCCATTTTAATAGTATTTTCTCGTTTTTTAATTGCTTCACCTTCATTTTTTGATGCAGCAATAAGCTCGTCAGCAAGTTTTATAGCCATAGGTTGACCCTTTTTTGATCGAGCAGCAGCAATAATCCAGCGAATGGCTAAAGCCTGTTTTCGCTCAGGTCGCACTTCGCGGGGCACTTGATAGTTGGCCCCACCAACACGACGCGATCGAACTTCCATAGCTGGCCCAACATTACGAAGCGCTTCGTCGAAAAGAGCTAACGGATCCTCAACCTTAGCCTTTTCTTTAATGGAATTAAGGGCTCCATATACTACCTTGCGAGCAGCATTTTTCTTGCCACTAAGCATGACATAATTAATAAACTTGGCAATTTTCTCGGAGTTATACTGAGAATCAGCAACAACAGGATATTTTCGTTTTATTTTTCGGCGCATAGTGAATTATATAAAAATCTATTTTTGTTCTTTGGGCTTTTTAGCGCCGTAGTTACTGCGTTCTTTACGACGATTTTCCACACCTCCCGCATCAAGTCGACCGCGTACAATAGTATAGCGCAAGCCAACATCCTTTACTTTACCGCCACGAAGAATTACTACGGAGTGTTCTTGAAGATTGTGACCAATACCAGGAATGTAGGCGGTCACTTCCATGCCATTAGTAAGGCGAACACGAGCAATCTTTCGAATAGCTGAGTTTGGCTTTTTCGGCGTCTTAGTAGTTACTTTTGTACACACACCACGCTTAAAAGGAGAAGGAAAATATACAGGACGATTTTTGAGTACGTTAAACGAACGCTGCAAAGCAACCGCTTGCGGTTTGCGAGATACTTTTTGACGGCGCCGACGTACGAGTTGATTTACTGTTGGCATATATTTTGAAGATGTACTGTAGCAGAAGTGGTTAAAAAACGCAAGAAGTCGAACACTTAAAGCTCTACACGATATGATTAAATATAAAAGATATAACCGGATTTAGGATGTACGATAGAAAAAATACAAAAACAAGCAATAAAATAAGTGAGTAACGCTCATACAATCGGCGAAATGGATGGCTATATTGGAAGGGCAATAAACCAAAGAGGATTTTTGAGCCATCGAGTGGTGGTATAGGAACAAGATTAAAAAGACCGAGAGCTATATTTATAAGCACTACGCTGGCACAAATAGTAATGAATGAACTAGGTAATGAGAATACTGGAGCTAGGTGAACAAAAGCCGCAAAAACTAAAGCGATAAGAAAATTAGAAGCTGGGCCGGCAGCCGCAACAATAGTTTCTCCCCAACGTTGACTGCGGAGATTGTAGGGGTTAAATGGCACTGGTTTTGCCCATCCGAAAGGAATTCCTGCAAGTAAGTAGGTAATAATGGGTACGATTAAAGAGCCTATAGGATCGAGGTGTTTAAAAGGGTTGAGCGTGAGTCGACCAGCTCGCTCCGCAGTTGAGTCGCCTTGAATAAATGCCGCATAACCATGCGAAACCTCATGAATAACAATAGACATAACTAAAATAACGATAAAAAATACTATTTCGAGAGGTGAAAGTGACATAAATTAAAATAGAGTTGCCTTTGCAACTAGTCCATGATACTATAGCAACCCTGTAATACGCAAAAAAAATGGCAAAAATTTGTCCTATAACTAAAAAGGGGTCTCGCGTTGGAGGTGGCTACTCTAATCGTACGCGCGCAACTCAATTTAATCCAACTGGCCAAGTGAGAAAATACCCCAACCTCCAAAAAAAGAAGATATTTATACCCGAAATGAATAAAACAGTAAGTCTTTTTCTATCCACAAAAGCTATAAAGACAATTAATAAACGCGGCGCGTACGCCACACTCAAGAAAGCTGGTTTAGTGTAAGTAATTTTTTTCTACTGGAGGCGAAACAAGCACACACGATTGTTTGGAGCAATGGAAAATAATCGCCCCATATTGTGCGGTAGTAAGCACGGTATAGTTTTTTGTACTTGAAAGCGCTGGTATCTCAGTCGCTTTTTTTGAACCTGTCGATACGATCAGCCAACGAGGGTGCACAGCATGCAGAAAATTATCGGATGGGGTATTTTGTGCGCTATCATAAAATGTCGTTAAAATATCTGCCGCAAGACTACTTGTGCCGTCTTTTGCCAAAACATAATCCTCAAAAGGAGCAGGTTCACCAGCAGTAACCAGCACTGTACTTGAACCAAAGGTAAGTTTTAACATAACTCGACTGACAGTGTCTTTAGAAGCATTGTCGTGAGCACCTTGAATAGCAGAGTACACTACCGCGAGATGAGCACCACCACCAAGATACACAGTATCTCCAATCACAGCAGGAATCGTTAGCACGGCACGATGTACAAGCTCCTGTGAAAACTGGTTATAGAGCGTAGTACTTGTTGTTGCACCTTCCAATACCACTCTTATTTTGTATGCTCGAGCGATATCGATTAAACCGCCTATAGATTGATCGTGTGCGCTAGTTAAAATAACACCATCAAGTGAACGGGTATAAAACGGAACAAGTTTTCTCAACTGACCAAGAATCGTATGATCAAGACCACCGTCAATAAGAAAACGCCGATGTGTCGGCGACTCGATATATAGAGCAGTACCCTTTCCCACATTGAGGATAGCTACGGTAATGTAATCGGTGGGCCACTGGCGATAGATTGCGTAGCCTACAAGAACACATGCAATAAAAAGTACGCTTGTGGCGACGAATCGCCAGAGTATTCCCGCTTCAGGATGATACCCTTGCATACATTACATATACCAAAACCTCCATAAAGAAATGATAAAAGAATTCTAAAGAAAAATGTAAGAGGTGGTATACTCAGAGTGTCGTCTTGTTAGATTATTTTTAACTATACAAATATATTTTATGAACCCTTACATTGAACAAACTTTTTCTTTACCGGAGCTCGCTGGCATTTCTTCTAAGTCGATAAGCGAACATCTCAAACTCTATGCCGGCTATGTAAAGAGCACCAATCTTATTTTAGAAAAAATAAAAGAGTATTCGAGTGAAGGTGATAAACACGCATATGTTCTCGGTGAACTCCAGCGACGTTTTAGTTTTGAATTTAATGGCATGCGCAATCACGAATATTATTTCAAATCTTTAGAGGGAGGCGCTACACCCCACACTCCCAACGGAATACTGCAACACGAAATAGAAAAAGAGTGGGGTTCATGGGAGACCTGGCTTGCTCGTTTTAAAACTATTGCTGCTACTCGCGGTGTCGGCTGGGCGATTCTCTACTATGATCCAATTGCTCGACGACTTACCAATGCGTGGATTGACGAGCAACATCTCGGTCAATTAAACGGTCTATCGTATATCGTCGGTATTGATATGTGGGAGCATTCGTATTATATGGACTACGGCACTGAAAAGAAAAAATATATTGAAGCATTTTTAGCAAACCTTAATTGGAACGTTGTTGAACAAAATCTGGCAGCGGCAATGCAGTAGCCCGTCGCGTATACCACCGCACAACGAAAAAAACGATACTGCCATAGACCGCGATAAGTACCCACAGAGGCATAGCAGGCAACTCCCACAAAGCAAACGGTAGCGAAGAAATAAAATGGACAACGGTGATATCGTACGCAAGTAACAGCCACGCAACTCCTGCAACAGGAAGAGCAAGAAGCGGTGAGAAAAACATGGCGAGTCCCACAATAAATACTGCAAACATAGCAATTGGTATTGTAAAAAATATCAACAAGTTTGTTATCAATGCGACGCTACTGAATTGCCCCATACTATAGAAAATGAGCGGGGCCACAAAAAATTGAGCAGCTGTCGTAGATGTTATAACTGAGCGGATACCAAATCGTTCTGGTACAAAATGAAATGCCCGTGAAAATATCGGTCCACCATAAATAAGGCCAGCAACGGCGCAAAATGAAAATTGAAAAGAAGGATCGTATACTGTCAAGAGGGGATTGACCAAAAGCATTAAAAATGCCGATATCCAGAGGGCGCGATGGACGCTGTAACGTCGGTGAAATAGCTTTGCAATGATAACTAGACTAGCCATACTGCCGCCCCGCACAACTGAAGCCGACCCACCAGCCATGAGACAAAAAAGTGCGATGCCGATGAGGGGAAATAGATACCGTACCGCCCGAGCCACAAGCAACGGAGCAATGCGCTCGAGCACATACACAGACAGTATTCCTGTAATCCAAGAAATTACTTCGGCAACAATTACAACGTGGAAGCCTGAAAGTACCACAATAGGAATGATACCGGCCCGAAGAAAATCAGTACGAATGTCGGTTGGCAGCGCCTCTTTACCAGCCACGGTAAGTGCTGCAGCAAGACGAGATTCTGGAAAGGGAATGATTGCATCAAGCTTGGCGATGAAATTTTTTTTCAAAATAAATAATGAAGCAACAATGGGATTACCTTTACCATGAGCACGAATAGTGACACTCGGTCTTACGAGCGTATAAAAAATATGCCGAGCGGCAAGATACGTGTCGTAAGAAAATACACTCCCGGTATCAGTTTCAAATGCTGTTGGTTTTTCTAGAACACCACTCAGAGCTATTTCGTCACCATAGACAACAGGGGTGTATGGTGAAACTGAAAATGTAATACGCGTCGGCTCCGACAGTGGTCGTCCAGCAACAGATATAAGACGCGCGACGATTCGTGTCGCAGTATCGTTTCTAGTTGGGTCATCACTTACTATGCCGATAAAATGTTCATACTGATTAACGTACTGTTGTAATACTGGATCACCATGATTACTATATGCTAGAGTAAAAGCAAAAGCTCCAGCGGCTGCCGCAAAGAGCACTAATGCGAATAAAAAAATTTTAGAAAAGAGATGACGAGAAGAATGTTCGTATACTGTGCTGGTCGCGAACGACCAACCCAAGAGACCGATAGCCAACACACCTGACCAGACAATGAAAAAAATTGATGGGAGCAGCGGCTCAAGTAATGTACCTAAAACAAAACCACCAATAAGAGGATAAAAAAGGGAGCGACGAAAGGCATGAGTCGGCGACAAAATTTCCATGTCGCCACCCTAGCCCAGCGCGCATAAAATATTCGTAAATTTTTATTAAAAAAATTCTGTAGATCGCCTAAAGATTTTACAAACTTTTAAAGGTCGCGATAATATTTTTTTCATCTTCGCTTGAAAGCGCTTTTTTAAAGCGTGCGCCGGAGACACCTGTCACTCGACTAGAGCACTCAGCCCACGTTGCGTGTGTTGCAATAACTCCACCCACCATACTGACATACGAATACGCTTTTGCGGACGATGTACGCTTCGTTGATTTTTGTGTGCGCCCCGGACGATCGAGGCCAAGCAGTTTTTGATTGAGTGCGTCTATATCGGCAAAGGGCGTGAGATCAATCGGGTACGTAGCATATGATCCTGAAAAAAGTTTTGGCTGCTTACGAGCAGCGTATGCGGTAGCAATAACATCAACTCGCTCGTTGGCCGGCACGTTCTCATGACCAGCAACAAGTCGCCAAGCAATTGAACCGACACGTTCGTACTGTGCCACGAGTACTGAGAGCTTCTGCCATAAATCTTGGTTGAGCACTTCGGTTTTTGCCGTAGTCTTCCAACCTCGTTTTTGCCACACGGGCACCCACCGCTCGATACCATCACGCAGATACGTAGAATCGGTATACACTACCGCGCTCCCCGTTCGGTGGGTATTTTTTTCAAGCGCTTCAATAGCAGCCGTTAGCTCCATGCGATTGTTCGTTGTGGCAAGAACACCACCTCCAATCTCCACAACTCCCCTCCCCCGCTCGGCCACGATAGCTCCCCACCCACCTGGTCCAGGATTCCCCGACGAGGCCCCGTCGGTAAAAATGATAACGTCTGCAATATTTTTTTTCATATATTCTAGATATTTTTGTTACACAACATCTTTAATACGCAAATTAAGCGCCGGTCGTGACCGAAAAAAACTTTTTTCTATCGACGCAATGAGATCAATTTTTTTACCTACAGCAAGCAACACATTAAAACTATCAGCCGAAGTAAAAAAACTTATAGCGCGCACATCCGCCGCACCATCTTGAGACACCATAAGCTCAAGGTGATTATTAAGCTTTCCAAACTGCCGCATCGATTTTATCATCACCTGTTTAAATATAAAAAGGGGCTTGGGATTAGCAACGCCAAATGGTGCCAATTGTTCAAGCATTGCATACGTCTCGGGTCGCACATCACGAAGTGTAAGCGATCCATCGAGAAAAACATTGTTCGAGGTGTCGTCGTCAATAATTGAATCCGACGAGTCTGAGGCAACTGTCGCAAATGCTTCTTCGAGTGTGTCTTCTATGTGGTGCACCTTATCAGTACTCAGTGAAAAGCCGCCAGAAAAATGATGGCCACCAAAATCAAGGAAGGTGTCAGCAGACATTGCTTGGGCTGTTTTCATAACAGCAACAACGTCGGCACCGCCACCCGAACGACACGAACCCTTAATCGTCGCTCCCGTCTCCCGCCCCCACAAGAAAACCGGCTTGCCAACCGCTTCCGCCAGTGACCCCGCGGCTAGCCCTAAAATTGCCGGTCGCCAACGAGGATTACCCAGCACAATAACCTGCCGATTTTTAAAATGATCGGCACGTTCCGTCATAATTTTTTTTACCTCTTTGACGAGTGAGCCGACGAGACCCTTGCGCTCATCGTTGATGCGATTGAGGTGAGCGGCCATTGTGTCGGCAACCGCTGGATCAGTTGTCGACAAAAGTGTAAAAGCATCCATCGGCTCAGCCATTCGTGACGCTGCATTCAAACGTGGCGTTACCATAAAACCAATATCATCTTCGGTTAAAAATCGCTGATCAATTTTAAGCAACCGCAGCAATGAACGCAGACCTGGTCGCCGCGATTTACGCAAAACCATAAGTCCGTAGTGAGCAAGCACACGATTTTCATCAACAAGCGGCACCATGTCAGAAAGCGTTGCCAGACCGACCATATCAAGAAGCCACTTTTCCGCTCCCGGCGATAGAGCAAATTGCCCCGTAGCAATGAGCGCTTGCACGAGCTTGAACACTACTGCAGCACCGCAAAGTTCACGAAAAGGATAGGCACACTCGGGCTGCTTAGGATCAATAATAGCCACCGCCGAAGGCAATGTTTCGGGTGGCATGTGATGATCGGTAATAATGACATCGATACCTCGCGTGCGTGCATGCGCAACCTCAGCGCTATCAGTAATGCCGCAGTCAATAGTAATGAGAAGCGCGGGTGTCGTAAACGTATCAATTGCTTCACGATGAAGACCAAAACCTTCACGGTGACGATGAGGAATGTATACTTCCACATTACCGTATCCAATAAGCTTGAAAAAATCACTGAGAACTATAGCGCCGGGGATGCCGTCGGCATCATAGTCGGCATATAAAATAATGTGCTCGTTTTTTTCGAGAGCTTTTTTAATTCTTGCCACGGCCTCAGACATTCCTCGGAGCAGCTTGGGGTTGTGAAGGTGGGCATCATACCGCGGCTGTAAAAAATTTTTTCGGGCAGCAGCAGTGGTAATCGACCGGTACGCTAAAAGTTGACTGAGTAAATCGTGCGCACCACTAACCGGATCGCGTAAAATGTATTTTTTGTGCGGTTTTTTTTCGACGGGCGATTCGGTATGCATAACAAGCACGAGCGTAAACTACTGGTGACGCTTCAACGCTTCTAGACCAGGAAGTGTTCCGGCAGCAAGAAAATCGAGCATGGCGCCGCCGCCGGTAGAGACAAAGGTGAAGAGCGATTCGGCACTTTCGTTACCGGCGGCGGCAAGCGTATCGCCACCACCGATGATTGTCTTCGCACCACGACCCGTCGCCTCCGCCACAATTTTTGCCAATGCTTTTGTTGGCTCAACAAATCCACGCTCATAAGCACCGAGTGGTCCATTCCAAAGAATATGTCGCGCACTCATCGTAAGCGCACGTAATGCCTCCAAAGTTTGGGGGCCAGCATCGACAACCGCTTCGTCAGTTCCAATTTGATCCGGTAATACCGTACGGGTCCCCTGTTCAGAATGCACCACCACGTCAGCGGGTACAGTAATTTTCTTATCAGTAGCTAGCTTCTCAAGAGAATCATCGCCGCCCATATCAGATACGAGCGATATTCCCACTCCCAAACCGCGCACCTTATAAATATCATTAGCGAGAGCACCACCAATAAAAATATTGTCAGCAATTGTTAAAAACTTTTGCACGAGCGGCAATTTTGTTTCGAACTTTGCACCAGCAAGAATAAACAAGAAGGGGTGTGCTGGTGAAAAACAAGACGAGAGTGCCGCAATCTCTTTCTCAAATTGCAAACCAAGGAACCCAGGCAATAGCGCGGCAAGACCAACTACCGAAGCGTGAGCACGGTGAGCAACAGAAAATGCGTCATTTACATACACTGTGCCGAGCGCCGCTAATTTTTTTGCAAAACTCGGATCATTTTTTTTCTCACCGGGATATTGGCGAATATTTTCACACAGCAGTACATCGCCCTCCTTCATTTTTTCAATCATAGCTGCACCCCCCAACGGTCCTTCAGCTAAAATGTCCGGACAAAATGAAATAGGCAGATGACGTTTAAGATATTCGTAAACTGGTCGCAATGTATCACTCGCGCCTTCAATATGGCTTAAAATAATAACTTTTGCCTTGCGCTGACGCAAAAAATCAATCGTGGGCAACGATTTTTTAATACGGTAATCGTTTACAACACGCCCCTCAGCAACTGGTACATTAAAATCAAGGCGCACTAATACAGGTAATGCTTGGACATCAGGTATATGAGCGAGTGTAGCAATGTCTGGTGGCATATTATGAAAGGGTATTAGCGATAGTGGCAATAGAGACGAAGCCGGCTGGGTCAAGACTTTGTCGACCAATTAAAAGTCCGTCGGCACTTCCTTGTTGCAAAATTTCTTGTGCATTACTTGGATCAACTGAACCGCCGTAAAGAATCGGCGTCGAAAGTGTACGAGTTTTGTACATATCGAAAAGTGTTTTGCGGATAAATATCGTCATTTCATGCACGAGCGGTGGTGTCATCGCAGCCGTTGCGCCAATAGTCCACACTGGCTCATACGCTATAACGAGCGAAGAGAGCTGCTCTTTTTTAACTCCCATCAGAGCCTGCTCAAGCTGATTCTTGATGAAGGCAAAATAGTGACCATCGTCGTCGCGAACCTTTTCTCCGATACATAAAATAGTTTTGAATTTCCATCCCAGTGCCGCTAAAATTTTAGTATTTACTACGGCGTCTGTCTCCCCCAAATCTCGCCGCTCAGAATGACCAATAATGACGTACTTTACATTAAATTGTTTAAGAAATTCACCGGAAATTTCTCCGGTGCGAGCACCCAATGGTTCAGGGTTAAGGTTTTGAGCACCCAACACAACGGGCTCTGGCTGAGCAGCAACTTTTTTCTTTCCTTTTTGTTTTTTTTGTGTTCCTTTTGTCGAAGTTTGAAGACGGGCAAGTGCTTCTAGATACACATAGGGAGGACAAATAACAGTGTGTATTTTACTAAGATCAGCTGTTCCTTTTTGAATACTTTTAAAAATACCCGTTGCCAGACGCGTGCTTTCTGGATTCATTTTCCAGTTGCCAATAATGAATTTTTTCTTTTGAGCCATTGCCCCAGTTTATCACAGTTTTTTTGGCTATGGCACTTCCCCCCAACCAGAAACATTCCAGCCACCACTTGGACCATTACTAAAATTCAAATTTACAAGGCCGCTGTCATAATTTATGACCGAACCACCCGTTATAGTGATATAATCTGCCGCCATCGCATTAACGTGAGTACCACCTGACATACTCATCGTGCCATGCGGCGCATACAAAATTACCGCGCCAGCGCCGCCGCTGATAGAAATTGCGCTGGCTCCATTACAACTTGCTGAAATAGGACAATCACTGGTTGTAACAAGAAGTAGATAGCTTCCCGACTGGCCGGAGCCCGAGAGAGAGCCGCCACCTGATAAATCCATCGGGCCATTAGAGATGATAATGCCACTATTAGAGCCGTAGGACGAGGCTAATTGTACATGAGCACCGCTTGAAACTGTTATTGACCCCTGAACCCACAAAATACCGGTCAAAATAAGTCCCGTTGATCCTATCGTTAAATTTCCCTTTACTAATAATGGACCAGCCGTAACTTTACTACCATTACTAATAGTCATATTGCCATCCACTTCTAGACCGCTCGTAAATGTATCATTGCCACTACCACTACTAAAATTGCCCGTAATGTGCGTTAGTGTTGATGTTGTCGTTCCTTGCCAACTAGGAGTCAAATCACCCTGATAGGTCCAACCGCCGCTAATGCTACTTGTCACCTGATTTTCCCAGTCTTGAATATTGCCGTCAGATACCGGCATGGCTATTGCCGGTGGATCAGATCGACTTATATCACAGGTTTTATTATCATAATAAGGGCTGCCAGTTCCTCCAACCTCACAATACATCGTACCAGCGACACTGGTACCGCTTACCTGATGAGCCCACGCAATACCCGATCCTCCGGAACCGACAGTAAGCTGACCCGTATATGAACTTTGACATGTCGTCGCAGAACCACTACCGCAGACCGTTCCATAAACACCCCCTAGATATAATTCAAAATAAGCATCCAGGCCGGCTGGCGATGTACTCGACCAGCTACTACCAAATTTTCCAATTTTAGCAACCCCATTTGCATACGCATTGTTAGCGCCGGTGATATAGTAATTTTTACTAGAATTTTTACTCATATAGAGAACTACCCAGTAGGTTTCTCCGGTGTAGAGCGTAATATTTGAGGGGAACGTCGCGTCTACCCAATCGAAACCTGATGTTGAAACCGCTGACGCAGCAATGCTGCCATCAGTTGAAAGTAGATCGTTTGAACTAGGTGAACCATTATTGTCAGCAACAATTTTGACGGTAATATTCGAGGGACTTCCAACCTCTTTGAGATAAAATTGAATGTCGTGAAGCGGTCCATCAGTAGAAACCTGAAAACTCTGAGCGATATCCTGGGTTGCTGAAGAATTTCCAAAAGAAATACACGTTGCGCTCGTGCACGTGGTGATAGGCGTTGGGGAATTATTGGTTTGATCGGCAGTGAGCGAGGCGCTATTTGCTGAAATCGCCGCGCCGGTGATAGTGCCACTACTACCGATAATCGGGCCATTAGAATAGACACTGCCGTTAATGGTAGAACCACCACTAATATAAAAACCACCGGCGCCGGCCTGGAGACCGTAGCTAAACGAAGCCCCTGTTCCGGCGGAAACGGTCGCCTGCATGTTGCGATAGACATTATTGTAGTCAGCACTCGCCTCAATAGTTTGCTGATCGCTGCCATCCGAAACAACGGAAATTGTTGTTGTATAACCATCTACCGTAATCGTGCCTCCATTATTAACCATGTCACCGTTTTTAACACGATATACCGCATCCTCAAGCGCCCCCTCCGCTAGAAAATAACTCGCTTTTGAATGAATGAGATCATTGCCAATCTTAACCGCTTGAAGAATAGGCGTAGCAACGCCCAATACAACCGTCAAACTAATAGCCAAGAAAAATAAAACTGCTATTAAAATGGCTTGGCCGCGTTGAGAGTTTTTAAAAAGAGGATGCATATATTTTATAGATGCTAACTCGTCGAGCCACGCAAAACTATTGTGGAATAAAAATTCTTTGATTTTTGTACTGAACCACTAATACCAATAGCAGTCATGTCTATTTTTACCGCGCTTGCCGTACTCGTAGAAAGAGCATCAAAAACTAAATTAGTGACCATTGCGTTACTAGAAGTAAGTGGACCGCTAAGGGCGGCATCTTTTATATTATTCACCATTACTGTCATTTCAACGACACCATTCTGAAGATCAAAAGTTGTTGTCGTTGAATTCCCGTTATGAGCTTCATAAAGGGCCAGGGTGCCCGGATTACTACCTAAAACGCTTTGCGAAGTGAGTACACTGCCAGCCGCTCGAATAGTTCGCGTCATCGGTTCAAGCGTGTCTATACCAGCATTGTCAGCGGCACGAAGAGCAGCAAGCGTTCGATACGAACTCGCAAACGAGAGCGTGGTACCTACCACAATCAAAAAGATTATGGAGAGTACAGCAATATATATCAACATTTCAATGAGAGAAAAACCCGCTAGAGAATTTTTTTTAAGCGAATTTTTAATTATCATAAAAATTGGTTAAGTAGGTAGACATACTTTGCGTCGTTGTGCCACTTCCTTGAAAATAGTGTAGCGTTACTGTTACCAAGCGCGTATTAGGATCGAGTGTGCCATCTGATGAAACAATATTACCGTTCTCGTCACGATACACAGGAGCAAGTGTTATACTGCGCAAGAAAACACCGTCAACATATTGCGGCGTTGTTGTTGTTTCCCAACTATTAGCTGCGCTATCCCAGGCTAGGTAGTAATTAGCCGATGTGGAAAGTGGTGCAATGTTGCCCGTATAGCTACCATCTCTTAGAAACGTCATGGCTTCCAGCCCTTCTTCGGCAAGATACGCGGCTTGCACGTTTCGATCATTAGCTAATGCAAAAGCAAAAAAACTATTGAATGCAATGATAAGCGCTAAAATGCCCGTGACAATAATAGCCGCGCCAATGAGAATTTCTATCAAACCAATTCCTTGAGAAACTTTTTTCATAGAGAAGAACTTTGAATCAAACCAGTGCTGTATATTGTAACACTTTTAGATGCTGCTGAATTAGCGACGGTAATAGTGGTGGTGCCAGCGTCAGGAGTGGCGCCCGTCAAACGATCGAACACCACGTCATCACCACCAGAAACAAGATTTACTGAAAGTGAGTCGCCAGCATGCAGAGAAAAAATCTGATTTCCGCTGGCTGCAGGCGAATACGTCGAGCCACTAAAAAGTGTAATGCTGGTGGGCGAAAAGTGGACACCATATTGGGTTTCGTTTTTTGAAGCGAGCGTTTGACTACGAGCAAGACGCAACGTTTCCAACACTAATTCCGCATCCTTACTTACGCCCGCCGTTTGATTAAATATGACAAATGTTCCGACAATAATTCCAGAAAGAATAACTAGAATAGCAATTACTATTACCAGTTCTAAAAGCGTAAAGCCATTATTTTTTTTAAAATTATGAAATGACACTGCTGAGAGAATAAATTGGGCTAATGATCGAAATAGCAAAGAATCCGACCGCAATACCCATAATAATCATAAGCACCGGCTCAATAATAGAGGAGAGGTCTTTGGTTTTTTGGTCGACATCGTTTTCGTAGAACGTCGCCACACCGAGAAGCATTTGTGGTAATTGACCGGTTTCCTCGCCCACCGAAACCATTTCCCCAACAAATGGTGGATAGAGTTTTGCTCGTTCATTAAAAATTTCAGCAATCGGTTCACCTTTCTGAACTTTCTTTTCAACCAAGGCAATGACTTCTTTGTAGTATGGATTTTGCAATACGTCAGTGGTAATACGAACCGCTACTAAAAAATCAACGCCGGATGACAAAAGCGAGGAAAGTGTCCTGGCTGTTCGCGCCGAATTAACTTCTTTAACAATTTCTCCCAGCACTGGCGTATGCAGGTATACAAAACTCATTGTTCTTTTACCTGATGCGGTGCGCATAAAGACATAGAGTGAAGCAATTCCTGCAACAATAGCGATCAACACATACACGATATAAGTTTTTAGAAAATTACTCACATCAATAATGAGCTGTGTCTGCAGCGGCAGCTGCGCATGAAAACTTTGAAAGGTTGAAGCAAGAGTGGGCACAACATTCGTAAGCATAAAAAAAGCAATAACAACCATAGCTGAGAGTACAATAACTGGATACATGAGCGCGCCTCGAACCTTGCGCAACAGTGTATAGGAACTTTCCATTTGATTAGCAACGATTCGGAGCGATTGTGAAAGGGATCCGGATTCTTCACCGGCCTTTACCATCGAAATCATAATTGAAGAAAATGTATCACTATGCTCCTTCATAGCCGCGCTCAATGTAGTGCCTCCACTAATGCTCGTGTTCAGCGCGATAACGAGATCCTTAAATTTTTTTTGCGTTGTCTGCTTTTCGATAACCGTTAATGCCCGAGAGAGTGGCAACCCAGCATCAAGCATCGCTGCCAGATTACGGCTAAAAATAATCTTATCGTGAAGCTTTACTTTACTGAGAAACGGAATATCCATCGAAAGTATTGATTTCGATTTTTTTCCTGTTTCGGTAAGCGACACGAGCGTTGAACCTTTTGCCTTGAGACTTGCATAGAGCGAAGCACGATCCCCCACCTCCATCGTTTCGTCATGCGACACGCCCTCACGATCAATAGTGTGAACTTGAAACGTCGTCATATTATTCAGATACCACCCGCAATACTTCCTCAATCGTGGTCAAACCGGACACTGCTTTAAAAATACCATCCTCAACCATGGTAATCATGCCTTCTTTTTTAGCTTGCGCTTCAATATCAGCCGAGTTGCTTTCGCGCATAACGAGATCGCGAATGGTTGGCGTCATTTTTAATACTTCATGAATACCAACGCGCCCTTTGAAACCATCCTCCGACTCCGATGATGGCTTAGCTTTGTAGAAAGGAATTTTTTTCCAATCGGTATCTTTACCGATAATTTTTTCTTCTTTTAAAATATGGAGCATGCGATCAAGATCGACCACCCGCTCAAGTTGTTTTACTTCCGCGTCAGAAAGAAAATATTCCTCTTTTTGAGCAGTGAGCCGGCGAATGAGCCGCTGGCCGATGACGATACTTACTGTAGAGACGATAAGAAATGGCTCAACCTTCATATCTACAAGACGCGGTATGGCGCCCGCCGATGAGTTGGTGTGCAGCGTAGATAAAACCAAGTGGCCCGTGAGCGCAGCATTAACCGCCAGCGAAGCGGTTTCATTGTCACGAATTTCGCCCACCATAATAATATCTGGATCCTGACGCACTAACGAGCGCAAACCGCTTCCAAAGGTAAAACCAATTTCCGGCTTAACCTGGGTTTGATTAATTCGACTCATTTGATACTCGATAGGATCTTCAATGGTAGAAATATTAACGTCAGGCGTGTTTAAAATATCGAGCACTGTATAGAGCGTAGTTGTTTTACCAGACCCGGTAGGGCCCGTAGTTAAAATCATGCCAGTAGTCAACCGGGTAGCCTCATGAATGAGTTCGAGATTGCGACCATGAAAACCGAGCACTTCCAAGGTAAAACCTTTAACATTTTCTCGTAGAAGACGCATGACCGTTTTTTCACCGTAGTACGTTGGCAATAAAGAAACACGGAAAGAAACTTTTTCCCCGTTCATCTCAACTTTAAAACGACCGTCTTGCGGCAAACGTTTTTCATCAAGCTTCAAATTAGAGAGCACCTTGATACGCGCCGTGATAGACGGCCCAGCATTTTTAGGCAGCACCATCGCATCATGCAAAATACCGTCAATGCGATATCGCACCAACACTTCTTCTTCCATTGACTCAATGTGAATATCGGAAGCGTCTTGAATAATAGCGTGCTTCAGTAACGTATCGACGACCCGAACAACAGGAAGGTCTTCGGCAAGTTTTTTAAGATCAGCTTCGTTATTAGCATCGCCGCCCATTTGCTCAGCAAGCGTCTTTATAGAGCCAACTTCCTTTTGAATAATATCGCCAAATTCCGCCTTAAGACTCTTTTGATATTGCACCAGGGCTGCTTTTATAGACTCATTGTCGGTAAGACGAGGAAGAATTCGTAAGCCTGTTTTCTTCTTAATGAAGTCGATAGCCGAGAGATCTTCTGTATCCAACATTGCCACTTCGAGTGTGTCGTTCTCTTTTTTGAATGCCACAATGTTATGATTGCGGGCAATAGGCTCGGGAATAAGCGAGAGTACGGCCATATCAAGCTTTTTACCCTTCAAATCAACAAAAGGGATGCCGAGCACATGAGCTTGTGCTTTGCGAACCTCGTCATCCGTGATTTTTCCGGTTTTAACAAGGAGCGGGCCGAGTGGAACGTGACCTTTTGTCGCTTTCATCAACACAGCATCAATGTCACTCCTCGAGAGTAGCCCGGAGTCAACAATAAAATTTGCTAGTTGAGTTTCTTCAGCATGCATAGAACAATAGTACCGTTAATTATACGACTAAAGGCATCGGATTGACAATCTGCTCTATGGGTGTATACTGTGTGTAATCCTGAATTCGCCGACGAGGCGAATTCTTTTTAAAAGAAAATTATGTTTGATCTAAAAACCATAAATTCAGTCCTTGGTGAACTTGAGGAAGAGCGCGGTATACCGCGAGAAAAAATTATTGAGGCTATAGAAGCTGCGCTTGCTAGTGCCTATAAAAAAGAATATGGCAAAAAACACCAGATTATTCGGGCTACTTTTGACATACAGAGCGGTAAAAGTGAGTTTTTCCAAGTAAAAGTTGTTGTCGACCCACAGCAAATTATTACCCCTAACCCTGATGGCACCCTCCCAGAAATTCCTGAAACAACTGACGACGAACCAGAAAAGGTGCTTTTCAATCCAGAGCGCCATATTTTGCTCGACGATGCTCAAAAGATAAAGCGTGGTTCTCAGATTGGCGACGAAATTGTATTTCCTCTAGAAACCCGCGATGATTTCGGCCGCATTGCTTCACAGACCGCTAAGCAAACTATTATCCAAAAAATTCGCGAGGCGGAAAAAGTTTCCGTACTTGGTGAGTTTGGAGAGCGAGAGGGCGAGATTGTCTCTGGTACTGTGCAGCGTATTGAGCGCGGCAATATTTTTGTTGACATGGGGCGAGCCAGCGGCATTTTACCCTACGAGGAGCAAATCCCCGGTGAGCGATATCGTCAAGGCGAACGTGTTCGCGCCTATCTCTATCGAGTTGAAGAAACGCCACGAGGCATTTTTCTCCGCCTTTCTCGATCGCATCCCAAATTCCTCATTAAACTTTTTGAAATGGAGGTTCCTGAAATTGCCAGTGGTGTTATAGAGGTTAAAAGCGTGGCGCGAGAAGCTGGTTCTCGATCAAAAATCGCCGTTCTTTCCAATGACCCGCACGTTGATCCCGTTGGTTCACTCGTCGGTCAGCGTGGCGTCCGCGTTGCCACTGTCACCAGCGAGCTTGGTGGAGAAAAAATAGATATCATTGAATGGTCAGAAGATCCTAAGCGATTCGTTGAAGAGGCTATTTCACCAGCACACGCACTTAATGTGGTAATTGATGAGGAAAACAAAACCGCCGCTGTTTCAGTTTCTGAAGACCAGCAGTCGTTGGCTATTGGTAAGGGCGGACAAAACGTTCGTCTAGCAGCAAAACTCACCGGTTGGCGCATCGACATTCAATCAGTACAAGGAGAAAATATTGACACCGGCGAAACACCCCAAAAAATCGAGGGTAAAACAACACCACTGGCAACAACATTACCGGAGGAAAATGTATAATTTATATTGCTTATAAATAAAACGAAAATACTATGTCCCATACAGCAATGAGTTATTGGCACGATATCCCCCTTGGTGATTCAGTGCCCGAAGAGTTTAATGCCATTGTCGAAATACCCCGCGGCTCACACAATAAATACGAAATTGATAAAAAAACTGGCCTTATCGCTCTTGATCGAGCAAACTATTCTTATGCTCCTTTTCCGTTTGACTACGGCCTCGCACCGCGCACTCTCTGGGACGATGGTGACCCTCTCGATGTTATTATTCTCTCTACGTTTCCCCTCTTTCCTGGCATTCTCGTAAAAGTTCGGCCCGTAGCCGTTATGGACATTACTGATTCCGGGGAATCTGATTACAAAATAATTACTGTTCCTGTTGAGGATCGTCGTTGGGAACACGTAAAAGATTTAGCTGATATCAATCCTCACTCTTTAAAAGAATTTTCTCATTTTTACGAAACCTACAAACAACTAAAAGGAAAACCGGTAGTAGTAACAGTTAATAAAATTCTTGATAAAGCAGCAGCTGTTGCGGCGATCGCGCGCGGTATTAAACTCTATGAAAAAAAATTTGGCAGTACTAACAACACTAAAAAATAATGTACGAAGATATTACAGTTACCCCAAAAGAAAATTCTCAGGTAGAGATTACGGGAATGATTTCTCCAGCCGCTCTTGCTCCGTTTCGACAAAAAGCTCTGGAAAAAATTGGACAGACTGCTAAAATCCCTGGCTTTCGCCAGGGCCATATTCCCGAGCAAGTTCTCGTAGAAAAAGTTGGTGGGGCTGCTATCTTAGAAAACGCCGCCGAATTAGCGCTACAGACAGTTGTTCCAGAACTTGTAGAAAAACATGCGGCACAATACATTGCCCGCCCTAAAATTACCATTACAAAACTCGCCCCCAATAATCCCCTTGGTTTTTCAATTCTTGTAGCAGTACGCCCCACACTACAGCTCCCTGATTACAAAAAAATTGCCGCGGAAGAAATCGCGGCGAGCAATAGTGCTGCCGAGCAAGAAAAAATCGTGGTCAGCGATAAAGAAGTTGCTGATGTTATAGAACATATGCGAAGTAATTACGCCCATCAGGAACTTCACAAACACACCGAGGCTCACCATGATGACACTGCGGCTAATCACAACCACACTGACGCTGAACTAGAAAAACACAAACCGGAAATTACCGATGATTTTGTAAAAACGCTTGGTAACTTTAACTCTGTCGCCGACTTTCGCGAGAAAATAAAAGAGAATTTACTACAAGAAAAAAAACAACGTCACCTAGAAAAACGCCGCGCCAAAATTCTGGAGAAATTACTAGCAGAAACAAAATTTCCCGTCCCCCAGCCCCTTATAGATTACGAACTTAACAGAATGATTGGCCAATTTGAGGAAGACGTCCGACGTCTTGGTCTTTCGGTAGACAGCTACCTTTCTCATATCAAAAAAACTCGAGAGGATATTCAAAAAGAATGGCTGCCTGAAGCAGAAAAACGAGCTCGAACTACGCTCATTCTCGAAGAAATTGCCCGCAAAGAAAATTTGCGAGCCTCCTCAGCTGAAATTGAGCAGGAGGTGCGACGCTTAAAGAGTCAACACGCCGATCTTGATACGGCGCAAGTTGAAGGCTACGTCAGCCACATTCTTACACTAGAAAAAACTATTGCGTTTTTGGAGACGACTACGGTAAAAGGGTAAATGCCGCCGCAACAAGGGCCGCTGTTTCTGCGCGGAGTGTTTGGCGACCGAGAGAAATCGTAGGGATTTTTTTCTGGGCAAACAATTCCCTTTCTGCTACTGACCAGCCGCCTTCAGGACCAATAAACAAACTAATTTCAGATAGATCGGCGGTTTTGGGCAAAACCCTCGCGGCTGGCTCTCCAACATCACACACAAAAGGATTTTTTGCTTGATCTAATGCAACGCTGAGCGATAGTGGTTCGACAATCGTCGGCACACGACACCAACCAGATTGTTCTGTCGCTTCAATAATAATTTTTTGGGCCCTCTCGATCTTTAGAGTTTCCATTTTGATTCGCTCGGTAATAAGCGGACAAAAATGGGATACGCCAATTTCTGTCGCTTTTTCTACCATCCATTCGAAACGCTCTTTTTTAATAAGAGCACTGTAGAGCGTAACTTCTCGAGATGGACTACCGAAACCATTTTGCTTTTCAAGAATTTCCAAATTAGCTTCCTTGCTTGTAAGTTCCGAAAATCTCACTCTGTATTGTTCACCACTTATTCCATTAAAAATAATTATTTCGTCTCCCCTACCAAAACGGAAAACATTTTTCCACTGATGAACAAGTGGAAGGGACCGCACAGAGATTGTGTCACCAATAGAAAAAGAATTGGAAACACTTTCAGTAACATAAAAACGATGTATACGCATGATGGATATTTTTTATATTCGTGCTAGAATACGCACACCTATGAAATCAGAAAAAACCGATCAAATCAATAGCCAAATTCTTATTCCTACAGTTATCGAGAAGTCGCAATTTGGTGAGCGTGCCTATGATATTTATTCTCGCCTTTTGCGTGAGCGGATAATCTTCCTCGGTGGTGGTATCGATGACCACGTCGCTAACATTATTATTGCCGAACTCCTTTTCCTTCAATCAGAAGATTCAAAAAAAGATATTTCACTTTATATCAACTCACCAGGCGGGTCAGTAACCTCAGCGCTCGCTATTCTCGACACCATGAACCATATCAAGCCTGAAGTGTCGACCGTCTGCGTAGGCATGGCTGCTTCCGCTGGCGCTCTCCTGCTCTCAGCCGGTCAAAAAGGCAAGCGTCTAATTCTCCCTAATGCCGAAGTAATGATCCACCAGCCTTGGGGCGGCGCTGAAGGCCGAGCTGCTGATATTGAAATTACCACCAAGCAAATTCTACGCACCCGCGAACGCCTCAATAAAATTCTTTCTGAAAACACCGGCCAACCACTTTCTAAAATAGAAAAAGATGTTGACCGTGACTATTTCTTAACCGCCGAAGAAGCTAAAAAATACGGCATTGTAGATAAAATAATTTAGATAGCCTTTTCATAGGGAGCTTTCACCCCGGTCCTTCCAACCCTGGACAAAATTGTTTTTTTCATTTAAAGTGTTTTTATTATCAAAGATAATTACCCGATTTTCATTTCCTGTACTACAACGGTAACCCAGCATGTCACATTACCTACTGAGTTTTTCCTTGATGTTGAGTTATGTGAGTCTCCAATACACTGAGCAAACATGAACTGAGAGCGGGTTCTTGACATATGTTATTACAATTAATTGTGGGGGTTGCCGCGGCCGTTATAGGGGCCGTAATTGGCTATGTTGGTCGTATTTTTATTTCATTATCGAAGCGAAACTCTATTGAATTAGAGACAAAAAGACTTCTGTCAAATGCCCAGGAAGAGGCTAAAAAAATCAGTGCTGAGGCGGAAAAAAAGTCAATTGATACGTTACGCGAGGTTAGAAGCGAAATAAAAGAGAAGGAAGAGAACCTAAAAAAAACGGAGGAGCGTTTGGTAAAAAAGGAAGAGACGCTCGATAGACGCCAAAACGACATTGACACTGAAGTAGAAAATATAAAGGTTAAAATTAACGAAATAAAAACGATTCAGGAAAAAGTGCAGGCGATAAAACAGGAGAAGGTTGCGGAACTTGAAAGAGTGAGTGCAATGAGTCGTGATGAAGCTAAAAATCAGCTATTAACTGAAGTGGAGCAAAATTCCCAAGAAGACTTGCTCGTGCGAATGCAGAAGTTAGAAAATCAAAGTGAGGAAAAGATTGAGCGTCGTGCTCAGGAAATTATTGCTACTGCTATTCAACGTATCAGCAGCACTATCCCCGCTGAAATTATGTCCACTACCCTCGCTATTCCTGGTGATGAAATAAAGGGTAAAATAATTGGTAAGGAAGGTCGCAATATAAAAGCATTTGAGCGTGCGACCGGTGTTGAGGTTATTGTTGACGATACGCCAGGCACTATTACTATTTCCTCTTTTAACCCAATTCGTCGCCATACCGCTGTTATGGCTCTTGAATACCTCATTGCTGATGGTCGCATCCAGCCAGCAAAAATCGAGGAAGTGGTGGAGAAAGCTAAAAGCGAAATTAATAAAACAATTAAAGAGAAGGGCGAGCAGGCTGCATACGAGTGTGGAGTATTTAATCTTGATCCAAGAATTATCGCTATACTGGGCCGTTTATACTTCCGTACCAGCTATGGTCAAAATGTTTTACAGCACTCTGTAGAAATGTCTCATGTTGCTGGCATGATTGCTGAAGAACTAGGCGCCGATGTTGCGGTTGCTAAAGCGGGAGCTCTTTTACACGATATCGGTAAGGCTCTCGATCATGAAGTACAAGGAACGCACGTAGAAATAGGTAGAAGAATTCTTCAAAAGTTCGGGGTTCAGGAATCGGTTATTAAAGCGATGCAAGCTCATCATGGGGAGTATCCGTTTGAGACTGTTGAGTCAATTATTGTCCAAGTTGCCGATGCTATTTCAGGATCTCGTCCAGGTGCTCGACGCGATACAATGGAAAATTATCTTAAACGTCTAGAAGAACTGGAATCAATTGCCACAACAATGAAAGGAGTGGAAAAAGCTTACGCATTACAAGCGGGCCGAGAAATTAGAGTATTTGTTACACCAACAGAGATTTCTGATATTGAAGCTCGCAAAATAGCCCGAGATATAGCCCTCCAAATAGAAAAGGAGCTTAAATATCCAGGAGAAATAAAAGTAGTAGTAATTCGCGAAAGTCGAATAATTGAGTTTGCTCGCTAATATTTGTCAAAAATCAACTTTCGTTTTGTAGTTTTTAATCGCTATCGCTAAAATACGGCCTATTATATAATGTGTCTAACGACTCAGGTCGCTAATTAATAGTTAATTAAACGTACTATGAATAAAGCAAGTATCGTAGATGCGGTTCATGCAAAACTCGGCGGTACCAAAACTCAAGCCGAAGAAGCAGTAGACACAATGATCAGCTCCATTGTTGATTCTCTCAAAAAGAGCAACGAGGTATCAATTGCTGGTTTGGGTATTTTCTCTGTTAAGCAGCGTGCTGCCCGCAAGGCTCGCAACCCTCGCACTGGCGAAATGGTTGACGTTCCTGCAATGCGCGTTCCTAAATTCCGTGCCGCTAAAGCCCTTAAAGAGGGTGTAAAATAGTAATATTGAAGTATTGAATACAAAAACCGCCCTTCAGGGCGGTTTTTGTATGTTTCTTAGTAAAGAAACTTATATATTTTCATTCATGAGGTGCGGGTGGCGGGAATCGAACCCGCGTATACTGCTTGGAAGGCAGTCATTCTACCACTAAACTACACCCGCAATACTATCACTACATATTCTACTATGCTCCACTACCCTACTAGCTTTTTCTCCTGAACGCAAACGCTAAAGTCCCAGTAAAACTGAAAAGTTATCATTTTTTGCTAAACCATTGATCCGGTAAAATCCACACGTAATACATTTTTGTTTTACAAAATATTCTTGTTTCTTAAGAATACTTTCCACTGGCTCCATAAGGCCACCGCAAGCACAAGCCCTGTCTCCAGGATATATATCAACGTGTTTTGACCACAGACAATTAGGGCAATGATTAGTAAAACCATCACCTTGAACCTTAGTATTACAATTTTCACATGTAAAATG
>JAJYGQ010000019.1 GCA_021785065.1 bacterium | reverse complement strand
TGATATTCATAATCCTAAAAAAATATTATGGCGTTCTCCATCACCATTATGGGAAGGTTTGGTATACCGTAATAATACTACTATCACCCCTCTTGGTATTACGTTTGAAAATTTTGAAAATAGTGAGCAAGCAGTGCACGATGACAAAATAACTCTCTATTGGAGCGCCTCTGATGGCTCAATCATTCGCGCCGACATAGCAGTACCTAAAGCAATACCGCAAAGCACCACACCCCCCGAGCGCCGTTTCTTACACAAACACCATCAAAACCCCATCTTGCGAGCACGTACCCATTATGAATGGGAAAATGAGGCAGTTTTTAATCCGGCGGCGCTGTACGATAACGGCCGTGTTCATTTACTATACAGAGCTATCGGCTCCCATGGTATTTCAGTACTGGGGTATGCATCAAGTGCTGACGGTTTCCATTTTGATGAACGTTCTTCGGAACCAGTTTTTGCTATGCCACACAATAAGCCGCTGCGTGACAGTGTTGCTCAACATTACGGTCCATCTCTTTATCCTTCTGGTGGTAGTTGGGGTGGCGTTGAAGATCCTCGCCTCGTAAAAATAGACGATCGCCTGTACCTAACTTTTACTGCTTTTGATAGTTGGAATTCTATTCGTATAGGCGCCAGCTCTATTCGACGCGAAGATTTTCTCAACAAGAACTGGCATTGGACTGAGCCAATGCTCATTTCGCCGGCCGGCGAGCGACACAAAAATTGGGTTCTTTTTCCAGAAAAAATTGGTGGCAAATTTGCCATTTTGCACGGCGTCACGCCACATGTACAAATTGAATACGTAGACTCTCTTGAAATTTTAGCGAGTGGCGCGCAACGCATTAAGAGCATAGATCCCACCAGTGTTCCCGAAGCGGTGGGGCAGTGGGATACCCGCACGCGTGGGGCGGGGCCACCACCTCTTAAAACGCCGGCGGGTTGGCTCGTGTTTTATCACGGTCACGAGCGACCCGAATTGGGAAAATATAAACTTGGCGCACTCCTATTAGATCTCCACCATCCTGAAAAAGTTTTAGCCCGTTCTGTCTATCCACTCCTTGCCCCTGATAGGTGGTACGAAAATGATGGCAAACCCGGCGTAGTGTATGCGTGCGGTGCTATTCTACATGACAATAATGTTTCTATTTATTATGGTGGTGCTGATCGGCACGTATGCGTTGCTACGGCGCCGCTTGATGAGCTCATTAAAAAAATCACCAATCCCAGCCACGCGCAGCATACCAACCACCACCATCGTCGTATGACAATATTAAAATAAATATATATGTTTGTTGTTCGCCGCACCACACAAAATCCTCTTATCAAACCCACCACCACTGATTTGTGGCGCGCTGGGGCTACTTTTAATCCTTCGCCGGCGATGGTAGGGAAGTGTGTGCATCTTATTTTTCGTGCTGTAACCGAGCCGCGTCCTGCCGCCCTTTCCACCGGTGCTACAAGTCAGTTTTTGTTTTCTACTATTGGTCAGGCAACAAGCCCTGATGGTGTGACGTTCTCTGAAGTTATCCCTCTCATCACGCCGCAGGAAATATGGGAACGTTATGGTTGCGAGGATCCGCGCGTAACCTATATAAACGGTACCTACTATATTTTCTATACCGCCCTTTCTCATTTTCCATTTTCTGCCGATGGTATTCGGGTTGCGGTAGCTTTAAGTAAAGACCTTAAAACAATTCAAGAACGCCACCTCGTAACACCATTCAACGCCAAGGCGATGACTCTTTTCCCAGAAAAAATTGGCGGTAAATTAACTGCGGTCCTTACAGTACATACCGATAATCCTCCATCCAAAACCGCCTTAATACAATTTGATACCCCAGAACAAATGTGGTCAGAAAAATATTGGCACGAATGGTATGCACGCAGCGATGAGTGGGCGTTTAATTTAAAACGATCCAGCGATGATCGGGTTGAAATAGGTTCGACCCCGCTTAAAACGCCGGCCGGTTGGCTTATTTTTTACTCGCATATACGTAACTATTACAGCGAACATAAAAAAATTTTCGGCATAGAAGCGGTATTACTCGATCTTAAAAATCCCCGAAAAATTATTGGTCGCACTCACGGATCACTCCTCGTACCAGAAGAAACCTATGAGCGGTACGGAACCGTACCCGATGTTGTGTTTCCCTCGGGAGCTCTTCTGGTGGGGGACAAGGTGCGAATCTACTACGGTGCCGCAGACACAGTATGTGCCGCCGCCGAAGTTTCGCTCACCGATCTTATTGCCACCATGCAAGGGGAGTCGGCCCTCACCCGCTCTTCTAAAAATCCAATTTTAACCCCCACCAATAACACGTGGGAAAAAAAGGCGGTCTTTAATCCCGCGGCTTTTGAATATAAAAACACTACACACCTTCTGTACCGAGCAATGTCTATCGACAATACCTCCACCATTGGTCACGCAACGTCACACGACGGAATTCGTATTCTTACTCGTGACCCGCTGCCAGTGTACGAACCTCATGAATCATTTGAAGCAAAAGGTGTGCCGGGGGGCAATTCTGGCTGTGAAGATCCGCGCGCCACAGTCATTGGTGACCAACTATACATGACCTATACCGCCTTCAATGGTAAGCAAGCGCCCGCCGTTGCTCTTACTTCGCTGCCGCTCGCGCATTTTTCCACGAATACGACAGGGGACTGGCCATGGAAAAAACCCACACTAATTTCGCCACTCAGCATAGATGATAAAGACGCATGCGTCATTCAAACTAATCACCACGGCACACTTTTCTTTCATCGCATCAATAACGCTATATGTGCCAGTTCTATTGATTTAGAAAATCCTCAACCGGTTAGTGATTACGAAACTGTCTTAGAGCCTCGTCACGGTATGTGGGACAGTTCAAAAGTTGGTCTCAATGCCCCACCGATGGTTGTAAATGGGGAAGACGGCAAACCAGTTGGTCGCCTGCTCATATACCACGGCGTTGATGACAACTCCACGTATCGTCTCGGTTTTGCGCTATTAAGTATGAGCACTCCCACAAAAGTAATCGCGCGTACCACTGACTGGGTGTTAGAACCACAAACAAAGTACGAAAAAGAAGGCCAGATCGAAAATGTAGTTTTTCCCTGTGGGGCAGTAATTCGCGATGACACACTATATATCTATTACGGTGGTGCCGACAGCGTCTGCGCTGTTGCCACAGGCTCAATACAGAAGATACTGAAGGCGCTATTGTCTTAGGTATATTTATATTCAGTATATTTATCGGAATAAAACATATATTGTGCGACGTATCTATGCTTTTAGGGTATCTTGTACCATACCTCCCTATCAAATCCCTCTATTGAGGAGTGCTCTGGTTTGTGGACCGACGACGCCGACGGGACTAAGTCCATGTTTTTTCTGATAGGCTTCAACACCTGCTTTGGTCAAAGGTCCAAAGTAGCCAGTGATGGGGCCGGAGTATACGCCGTCAGCAGTTAAACGTTGCTGGAGAGCGACTATTTGAGGATTGGAGACGCTCATCGGTGTTACGCCCTCATAAAGATATTTCGAAAATACAACAGCAGCCGACGAAGCACCGGCAGAAGATTGGCTCGAGGATTGCGCAGGGGCAGAGCCGCCCATCGAGAAATAAAATTGATTGGAAATATTGCCGAGATTGGTAAACGAAATTGCCACAGGAATCGGTAAGCTTTCGTTACCAGTTAACTGGTATTGCGCATAATATTTGCCGTCGGTGCTTTGGGTAGCGGGTACGATTGTGCCAGCAACTTTAACTTGAAGATTTTTAACTGTTTGATTGATGCCGAAACTAATATTTAACGTGCTGCTCTGGCCGAAGAATGAATTGTAGACGTTATTTGAGCTGACGGAGAACGAGGTAATTTGGGGAGTCTGCGAAAGATCGGACGAAGCGGGCGCGGGAGTGCTTACTTGATATGGCACAGAACTTCCCGCGGCTAAGATGGTGACGGGTAATGTTCCACAATTCCAGCCGGGAGCGCAAACAAGCACACTCACCTGCCCTGTCTCTCCCGAAATACCCTGCAGCTCAAGCGTGTTACCGTTGACCACTGCCGAAAGGGCGCTAGTATTAGTATTTGAAATACTATAGGTGCCGCCCGGACCGTAAATATTAACGCTTTGTGGTGATTGGCCCATAACCACATAAGCTTGCGGAACGCTAAAGGTAATGGTTTGCGTCGGAGCTGTCACAGAAACAGCCACCGATGCGCAGCCATTCGTAGCCGCACACACAGAAATATTGGTGGTTCCGGCATTCATACCAGTGATAAGCAAGGAATTGTTATTTGATTGAATATCTGCCAAAGCAACAGATGGATTGGAATTACTTTGCACTGTCAGAGTGTTGGATGTATTAAGCGGAATGATGGTTGTGTCTAAACCACTTGTCAGTGTTATATTGGTTTGCGAGAGTGATAAATTTCCTGATGAACCGTTGCTGCTCGTAACCGTCGCTGGCCACGCCACCTCTTGCGATTGCACTCCGTCAACTGAAACATACACGTCTACTCCCCCATTGAGACCATATGAATTGGGCGCAACAGAAACGCTATAGACGCCGTTGGCATTCGTCTGGCCGAGACCAATTGATACATATGAAGTGTTGTTAGTCGAGGCGTCGGTGTAATTAGGGAAATAAAAATTAACAGTGGCATTAGGATCGGCGCCAGTTACTAAAATACTAACAGTTGAAGCGTTATTTGTTAGCGTTAAAGTTGGCGTTGATGCGGCAAACGATGTATTAGCAAGAGAAAAACTACATAATAGAACCGCGGAGAAAAAAAATAATTTTTTAAACATATTTTTCATTATTTATTACATTGCGGTAACTCTGAAAGGAATAGTGATCAAATTCGAACTTTGGCCGTTATTGATGTATAAAATGTGCGTACCGATTGGTACTGAAGTGGGAACGGTAAAAACTAACACCGAACCGTCGGGTGAAATATATTGATTGTTGCCGCGTAGGCTAGAGTAATTGCTGTCGAAATACACTGTAGTAGCCGGAGTAAAACCTGAGCCGAGCAATACGACCGAGCTGGTGTCGTCGGCATAGCCTACTGATGGAACAATGGAAGAAACAGAAAACTGTGGAGCAACAACCGTAAACCAGCCGCTCACCATGTCATTTGAAGAAGCGCCGTAGGTTGAACTTTGCAGACGCAAGCGATAGGTGCCGGGTTGAATCGTGGTATTTGAATTGGTTTGCGAAGAATACACGGAACCAACTTTCCAAACGTATTGATTAGAATTGCCGGTCGGCGACAAGTTTGAAGCTACGAAGCCCGCCCCTGCCCCACCAGGTTGCTCAAGACTAATATTAAATGTTCCCGATGGTGGATTTTGCCAGGTAATAACCGTGGAACTACCTAGAGCGAGCACCTGCCCGGTCGCGGGTGACGTTATGCCGCCACTAAAGGATTCACTTGAGCTTGGTATGGTGGTGGTAACTGGTTGACTCACGGAAGCTGGAGTGGACGTAACCGGGACTGAACAGGTTTTTGTCTTCAAAGAAGCGCGCGTCAGCGGGCCAACATACCCCGTTGAAGGAATACCATTGGCTGCTTGATACTCTTTTGCTGCCGCAAGCGTGGCAGGACCGAAATGGCCATTAGGCGTGGCATGAAGATAGCCCAGGGATTGTAAATAATCCTGCAGGCTAAGAACGGGCCCGCCGTACGTCTGATCAGTGTCGCCGTACGACAAATTAGTGGAAAAATTTAAACAGCTGGTCTGGGCGGAAGTGGTAGGGATTTGCTGAAAAAAGGCAACTCCTGAAATCAATACTATTAAACAGAATATAACTTGTTTTTTAAAAGACATAATAGAACACCATCTAGTATACGACAAAAAGGAGAGGGCTGTGTGTACAACAGAAAAGTAAAGAGCACCTAGTTTCCTGAGGTGCTCTTTTCGCTCGTCCGCAAGCCTGAGCGATGCTATGACGGTCCGTCGTCCTGCCGTATAGTAAATCGTATTACGAGAAAATTGTCTAACCTGTTTTTCCACACCCCTACCCTTCTACATGTACCTTAGTTTTAGGATTAATAGTCCCCGTTTTTATCCAGTAGGCTAGAATTGCACCACCAAAAACAACAAGCGCGGCGACAAAAAATACGTGCCCATAGCTCGCTACTTCCCCTTTTAGAATAATGAGTTGTGTAAAGGTGGCATGAGCATTAGCACTTGAAGAAATCGTGTTCGCCGGCAAACGTGTCGAAGTTTGATTGGTTATATTAGCAAGATTTAAACGACTAAATTGGCCAAGCGATAAAATATTGGTACCAATAGAATCGTTCAAAATAGTAGCAAACATCGAAATACCGAAAGCGCCAGCAATATTGCGTGCAAGAGTAAGGACCGACGAAGCAGCACCTATCTCACTTGCTGGTACCGAAACAGCAATAGAATTTGTACGTTGAGCCATACCTAAACCGAGGCCAAACGCCATAATCATAAGTGGCCACATAATACCCCAGGCTGTTGTGCCAGGATCTATCGCTGAAAGGAACAAGACGCCGATGCCGCCAACAAAAGTACTTGCCATAATTACCCACCGTGTTTGAATGCGACCAGTAAATGCCCCGCCAATCGGCGCGGAAACAACGAAAATTATAGCCATAGGAATAAAGAGATATCCTGCTTGCGTGGCGCTGTAGCCAAGAAAAGTTTGGGCAAAAATAGGAACGAGAAACAACGCCCCCATCAATGCCATAAAAATGAGCATATTATTAAGGAGCACACTCATGAAGAGACCATTCTTGAAAAACTTTAGATCAACGATTGGTTCGGGGTGATCATATTCTATAGCAACAAAAATCAAAAGCGTTATGATGGTGACAATATAACAACTTACACTCTGCCACGAGAGCCAACCCCATCCTTGTCCTTGATCAAGGACAAGTGAAAGGGTGGCGAGCGACGCTCCCAACACCGCCGCTCCCCACCAATCAAATTTAATTATTCGACGTGGAGCGTGCGATTCATGAATAAAACTCCAGGCCATAACCACGCCCACAAGACCCACCGGAAGATTGAGCCAGAAAATAGAGCGCCAACCAAAGGTATCTATAAGTGGACCACCAATAAGGGGTCCAAAAATCGATGCAGCCGCAAATGACGCGGTCCAAATACCTAAAGCTTGTGCTCGCTCACGGTTCTCGGGAAACGTAAACACGATGATGGCCATAGCAGTAGGATAGTCAGCGGAGCTGGCAAGTGCCTGAATGACTCGAAACACGATCATTGAGCCAAGATTCCAAGAAAGAGCAGCTAATACAGAACCAATAATAAAAATAGCAAAACCGAGAAGGTAGACCCGTTTTCGCCCTGTTGTATCGCCCAATTTGCCCCAAATGGGCACGAATATAGCGTTCGCGATGATATAGGCCGTCGCAATCCAACTCGCTGCGCTTACGGTAATATGGAAATCTTCAATAATTTTTGGCAGCGCCAGATTAACAATAGTTTGATCGAGCCGACCAAGGAAGGTTCCAATAATAACTGTCAGAAGAATAATCCATTTAAGCGCGCCGGCGGCCGGCTTGATACCACCTATTTTGTCTGTTATGGTCGCGACCGCCTCTGCCATAGTATTACTGGTAAATCCAGGCGCGGGCCGACATGCCGTTTTTTAATTCCGGGTATGCGCTAGTATCAAAACGAATTTTAACGTCAAAATTTTGCTCTTGGCGAGTGTTAGAAATATTAAAGACCACATCGCTCGCGGTAGCGGTCGGACTAATACTTGAAACAACACCAACGTATTGTTTTGCGCCAAACGCATCAACAGTAAAAATGACCCTATCCCCTACTTTAATTCGATTGAGACCCTTGTCTTCTTCAACTTGAGCGTCAACGCGTAGCTGCGAGGGTTCAATTACAGTCACTACTGGTTGACCAGGATTAAAAAGCGCTCCGATATTATTGTTTTCCGAAACGACAATAGAGTCGATGGTTGTTTTAATAAGCTCGTTTCCTACGCGAGCAACCGGCGTATTAGCTTTCACAAAATCACCATCTTGAACATATATTTGCTGCAGAGTACCTGCCGTGGTAGGAGCTAAAGAAATTTCCGGCGCGGAAATTGAAGCGGTATCAGTATAGACACGAGAATTAGTAATACGCATAAATAAGAAGAGGCCGCCGCCAGCAATAATTGCCACACATAAAAGTGTTACGTAAAACCAAGGATTCTTGAGAATGCGTACAAGCAATACTGGTTGTTTTTTGTGTTCGTGTTCGTGAGATGTTTCAGTCATAAATATGTTGCACTCTTAATTATTACCAAACGTCACCACTTGTTCCCCAGGCATAAGACCGCTATCAATTTCCGTCCAGCCATACGCCCCCGTTACGCCAACCGTTACCGGCTGTGTTTGGAGCTTCGAAGAAGCTGATTCGACGAGCACGAGTGGGGCACCGTCGTTATTAAAGATGGCGCTCTTGGGAACGGCGAGCACATTATTTTTCTGAGCAACAACAATGGCGGCATTACCCGTCATACCATCTTTAATACGCGGATCGAGGGCAGTAAACTGGAGGGTGACTTTATACATACCAACGCCGTTTACAATAGTTTGACCAGGGTCAATCGTTACCACCGTCGCCGGAAAGGCAACTGACGGGCCATAGGCGTCGAGCGTCACAGTCGCATCTTGATTAAGCGCCACAAGACCGATTGAATTTTCTGGTAAATAAACGTTCATTTGGTACGGCGTATCAGAAATAAGATGTATGAAAGGTGTGTTGGCAGTTACCGTTTCACCTACGTTACCATCCGACTCGGTAATAATGCCGTTCACAGGAGCAGTGAGCGTATCTTCAGCCAAGCTAGCTTCGGCTTCCTGAACTTGAGCGGCTTGCGCGGCAATTGTCTGGCTTGTATTGCCAGCAAGTTTCAAATTGTAATTTGATTGGGCGGTGGCCAGAGCAGTTTGGGCTGAGGTAATGTCACTTACTGCTGCAGCAATATTGGTACTAATTGTGTTTGTGGTAGCAAGATAGGTAGCGGCGTTGGTTGGCGAGGGAGCGTTTACCTGAGCTAGAGCTTTAGCGGCGGCAGAAAGGTTGTCGCTAAACGTAGTGATCGTCGAGAGGTATTGCTGTGATGTAGCAAGCAATGCCTGCGCTCCCGTTGTGGTTGCCGCCGTAATTTGATTATTCCAGGTTCCCAACATAATACCAATTTTTACTTGTTCGCTTTCAATTTCCTGAGCCTGCCCCTCCGTTTGAGTTTGTATGAGAAGTACAGGATCTGCTGATTGAGGGTTGGTAAAGAGCGTATTAGCATCATTAACGAGAGTGCTTTGTACTTCGTTATAGGCATTGGTTACTGCCAACAAAGCGTTGTTTTGCGCGGTTTCTAAGTTGGCACGCTGCACTGCAAGCTCTTGAGGAGTTAAGTTACGAGACAACTCTTCGAGAGTGGCCTGAGCAGATGCTACTGCGGCCTGATCACTGGAACTATCAAGTGTTGCTAGCACTTCTCCCCGGCTCACATGGTCACCCACGTTTACGTTCACCGTGGCGAGTGTTCCGCTTTTTTGGAAGGCGAGATTATCTTCGGTCGCGGCAGCAACCGTCCCATTAGCAGAGACAATTTGAGAAAGATTAGTTATCTTGGCCGCCGTGGTATGAAAAAGATGCACGTTCGGCTCTGGAATAAAATAAAAGGCGTACACTATCATGACCGCAGCAACAAAAACACTTGCCGCAATGACAATCAGAAATTTCTTCATTTTCTTTTAGTATACAAGACTTCTAAATTATTTTCCAGTAGAATTTTTTAAAAGCGATACCGTCAGAGCGCGGGTAGACGATGCTACGGGGAAAACCAACCCGGGCACAAAAAATTCTTGGCCGCCTGTTACATATCGAATTAAGCCCGCTCGGGGTGTTGTAAGCCGAGGTAAGGGCGGCGTTGACGTAGCGTGAGCTACTGTTGAAGTAGCGACGGTGGTGGTGGCGTGAAGTGCAGCAAGAATATTTGAAAAATTAGTCTCAATAGGATACGGCGAAGCGGTGTATCGTTGTAGAGAAATACCTGTCACGCTCGTTACTTTTCGCAACTTTTGATCAACCGAAACAAGCATGCCGTAGGGGTTTCCATCAATGTTGTAGACTTTTTCTTGATCAATAATGAGCGGGAATAAAACTGTTGCTGTTGAGCTTGCGGAATTTTCTGACCACAAAACCGGAGAACCATAATTAGAGGTGTTAATATTGTGGGCTTGCAGAAAAACATTAGCAACAGCAACAGTATCAGTGGCATTAGTATCGGGAGTTAGAGGTAAATCATTCCGGTTTAACCATGTGGCTGGATTTTTGGAAATCTGGATAGTCATCTTATTTAAATTCATAGATACGATGTAGCCAAACGGCTTCGTTTCTTGCACCTCAATTACTCCCACACTGTCGTTAGTATTAGCAATAGAAGTCATATCGGTTAACTCAAAACCAAGACTTTGAATATTACTGAGGAGCTCGGATCGAGCAGCGCTACTCGTGTCGGTCTCTACAACATTCGCTGTGGGCTTGTTGAGTGGAGTAGGTACACCCACGAAAAGATAAGCTGGAGACGTGGTGCTTGCGATTGTTGTTTTTACCGCGAGCGCCACTGATGAAGTTGCACTTGACGTGGCGCTAGCAGCGGACATAAGCGACGCTGTTGGCAACATTGGCGTCGAAGTAGCTGGAGACGTGGTGGAAACAACGGTTAAAGCAACTGTACCAAATGCATTTTGCGGCTTATAAGAAATTTCTTGCTGTTGACCAAGCGACACCAGCGCATTATCTACTTGATAGTTTTTTAAATGATTTTGACGATACAACTGCGCTGCATATGCAAGCGGCACCAGTAACACAAGAGCAACTGCCGTACCTAAAGCGCTTGAGCGAAAAAGATTTTTACTTACCTGGACAAAGTAAGAACGCATAAGAAAACCGACTGGTTTTGGTTTACCGCCATGAAGTATGTCAGAGCGGAGACGTCGTACAAAGGCATCGTCAACAGAAAAATCTGGCTTCGCTAGACGGAGGCGCTTAACGAGCAAGCGCAAATCCGCTTCATGACGTTTGAAGCTAGCATCAATAGCATATAACTCTGCTAAAATTTCTTCTATTGAATTCATTAGTGATCGGTACTACCTACGGTGATAGGGACGACTTTTTTAAGATGTTTAACTGCGCGGGAATAATTCATCTTGCAACTTGCTTCGCTCTTCCCTACTATCTCGGCAATTTCTCGATAGGGTAATTCTTGCCATACTCGCATGATAATGATGTCACGCTGTACACGAGACAACTGACTAAGCTCTTGGCGCAATGCACCAATTTGCAACGAGACATTTGCATCTATCTCAAGATTGGTATCATCAGCGATATCCCAGACATCATCTACGTGTTCAGTCTTCCGTTCGCGACGAAAATGGTCAATGACACAATTTTGTGCGATTTTGTAAAGCCAAGACTGGAATGATCGGTGAGGATCAACCGTGTGAATATAACTCAGCGCTTTAAAAAAGGTTTCGCTGGTAAGGTCTTCCGCTACTTCCTTTTGAAAAGTTTTGTAATAAATAAAACTGTAGATAATCCTGACATAGCGATCATAGAGTGCGCCAAAAAAAGCGGTTTCGCCATTTTGGCAGCGAGCTATGAGGTCTTTTTCATTATCTAATTGGCGCATGGTGCTAAGCCAAATCGCCCTATACATACTACGTTTAGTAGAGCGATTTGTAACAATATAAGTATACGATTTTGCGAGTATTTTTGGTATAGTAGGGGTGTTGATATGTGTGCTCTAATTTTACCTAGCAAAATAACAAAAAATGTAGCGGAACATATAGATATTTTCGCCTTTGACCTTGATGGGACCCTAGCACCCAGTAAATCTCCCCTACAACCCGAAATGGCTAAAATATTGGCACAGATCCTTCAGCGTTGGAAAGTGGCGGTTATTTCCGGTGCTTCTTTCAGTCAGTTCGAGACTCAGTTTTTAAAAAACCTCCCTTGCCCGCCCGCTTTTCTTTCTAATTTGACTATTCTGCCAACTGATGGCGGTGAAATGTGCCGTTACAATACTGATAGTCAATGGCATTGCCAAAAAGATCGACCTTTTACCGATGAAGAAAAGAAAAAGATTATCGATGCTTTTGAGCAGGCTTTTACTGCAACAGGCTTCATAAAACCACAAAAAACGTACGGGCAAATTATCGAGGATCGCTCAACTCAAGTTACTTTTTCGGCATATGGCATGCACGCACCGCTTACTGTTAAAGAAACTTGGGATCCTGATCATAAAAAAAGAGCTGCTATGATAGCTGTGCTGAAACCCTTATTACCGGGCTGCGCTATTCATATTGGCGGAGCCACATCTATTGATGTGACTCGAGCTGGAATCGATAAGGCGTACGGCCTTCGAAAACTACTTACGACACTACATATTTCTGCTCGGCGTATGTTGTATTTTGGTGATGAGCTTTTTCCCGATGGCAATGACGCCCCTGCCCTCACGGTAGGTGCGACATGTGTAGCCGTACAGGGCCCTGAAGAAACAGCTAAAATTCTGCAAGGATTTTTAAAATGAAAATCACCCCGCGTCCTGCGTGAGGTGATTTTCGACTCTCCTGAGATAGTGATAGCTACATACCGAAAAAATTACAGAATGATTATCGACTCCAGCATGCGCTTGAAGATGACCAAGGCTGAGCACCTTCCTGATCGTAGAGCCATTTAGCGTAGGCAACATTACCTTGAAGGGTGTAGATGTTGTAACCGAGGGCTGAAGCAAGCGCGCCTTGGTAGGTTTCGTTAATCTGCATCACGCCAACGTCTTGGTGTACGATGTTACCACGTAACACATTACCGTTTTTGTCATATTGACGAAACTGTGACTCACAGCCGGCAATTCGAATAAGAAGCGGCGTGGCGACAAAGTAATGCTCAACATATTCCTTTACGTTTATAGGATCGGTTGTTGAAGCGTTATTTGAAGACGCGGTTATTAGAGTTGAACTTGTAGCAGAGGTGTCTGCTGACAAAGAAGTGGTTGATACTGGATTAACTACTGGAGTAGAAATCGTATTTTGATATGCCAGAATACTATTTGAAGGAGCAAGAGTTGTCGATAAAAGTAAAGCTACAGCAGCCGTAAGGGATATAATACGTGAACTGTTATGGTAATAAACCTTTGGGCGTTCCGGTGACCAAACCGAAATGCTTCTTTACAGAAAATAAAAATCAGAGCCGCGCTCTGAATGGCTCTATTATAACAAGCTTGTTTGCCGATGTCAATAGAAGGCAATAGATTTTTTGATGTGGCAATAGTAAAAATATGGCTTTGTATAGTCCTTATTTAGCGAAAATGGTTATGCTAGATTATTGACTTTTTTTCAAATGTGTTGTTTTTCGAAAATTGGGGCGGCGGCGGAAACGAGTTCTGGATAGATTTTGGGTAATATTTCGTAAATTTGCCTAAGCGTTTCGTCTAAGGGGGCTTTTATGTAGGTTGCGGCGGCGGCCGGATGGCCGCCGCCGCCGAGCACGCCAGCCAATTTTGCCACATCATAACGCTTTACATCACGAGTTCTAAAGCTCACCTTCGTCTCCCCCTCTTTTTCTTCAGTACACATAATACCAATATCCCACCCCGTAACTGTTTTTAAAATACCCGCAAAGCCACTGGTATCTAAACCGTCATGATCTATCTTATTTTCGACAATTTCTTTATACGAAATAGAGCTAATAGCCACTGAACGGTACCAAACCCTCGCATTAGCATAGGCAATCTTCATAAAGGCAATTCGGGTTGGCGATGTTGTATTTATTAAAGTAAACAGGTAATCGGTAAATTCCGGCACTTTACTCGTTAAATCGGCGGCTATTCGAAACGTTTTTTCTGTTGTGAGGGCATACTTGAATCCACCAGTATCGGTATATATGCCAATAAAAAGACAAAGAGCAATATCGTGAGTAATATCTATCCCCCACTCCTTAAAAAGCCCGTAGAGAATCTGGCACGTCGCTGGAGACTCAGTATCTATTAAATTTTCGTCGCCAAACGAAGTATTGGATACGTGATGATCAATAACCACACTAGGAATAGCCAAGGGAAACAAAATGGGCGCCTTTCGCGAGATTTGAGATGGTGCCGCCGCATCTAAAATCAGAAACAAATCGAAACTAGCAAGATCAATCTGAAAAAAATCTTTTGAGAGAATAGTGGCATAGCCGGGTAAAAACGATAGGTAGTGGGGTAATGGTTCATTATCACCAGCAATAACGGTAACGTTTTTACCAAGGTTAGTGAGCACTTGAGCCGTGGCTAACACGCCACCAACGCTGTCACCATCAGTATTAGGATGGCAATGTAAAAGAATTCGCTGTGCCGTAGCGATACGATCCCAAATCTGAGAAGAAGTTGCATTCATGGTAATAAATCTTTACAAGACTTTGATGATACGTAGCCAGCATCTTGAGCAACCGCTTGACTTAGAAACCAAATCCTATTGGCTTCGGAAATATTCATACCACCACTACACCAGGGGTAATAGTATGTTTTTCCTCGTCGCGAAGCAATAAACAACTTGAGCGAGGCATCGGTAAACTGTACGGGAGCCGCTTTTTCCCGAGTAGTATCTATAGTAACAGGTGGCTGATTTTTGGCTAGTTGATGCACTATAAAGCACTCACCGATTAGTACAAAAAGCAAGATAACTGTATACAGAGGGGTTTTATTGGATATCTTGCTTTTTCTCGATGTTTTTAGTATAGTCATTGCACTTCGCCGTGCAACAAGTATGGCCGAAAAGAGATAAAATTCTCATTAAAGAATTCTAAATTTTAAACACAACAAACTATGGCGCATAAAAAAGCTGGCGGTACAGCGAGAAACCTTAGTGATTCAGGCCCGCAATATTTAGGGGTTAAGGTTACCGATGGCCAAAAAATAAAAACAGGTAACGTTATTGTGCGACAACGCGGCACCGTGTATCGCGCTGGTAAAAATGTAGGCACCGCAAAAGATTATTCCCTCTTTGCTCTTATCGATGGTACTGTAAAATTTGGTAATAAGCGTGTTCAGCGTTTTAACGGCGCAAAAATTACTAAGAAAATTGTTAGCGTTCTCAAATAAAAAAGGTCTCGTGAAGAGGTCGCTATGATACTCTCCTGAGACTTTTTTTATAGTTATTATTTAGCGCTAATTGCGACAGTAATTGTTGCTTTTTTATCTCCGACGACAACAATGACTTTATGGTCACCTACCTCTTTAATAGGTTTTTCTAGTTGTAAAGATTCGAATGGCACAGCGAGCTTTGTTTGCTCAGCAATAGCAGTAACGATTTCTTTCTGATGAAGGCCTTTGAATAGGTGGCCTTGTTCATTAGCTTCCGCAGATATAGTAACTGTTATACCATTAAGCTCCTTGAGATTCTTAGCGAGGAGTTCGTGCTGCACTTTTCGCTCGGCTTCTGCCGCCGCTTTAAGGGTAGCAACTTTCTTGAGCGCGGCTTCAGTAGCGACTTCAGCTGCCTTTTGAGGAATTAAAAAATTCAAGGCAAAACCATCAGCTACATTCTTAACATCAAACCGCTGACCAACATTAGCAACGTCTTTAAGTAAAATGATTTTCATAAATTAAAAGATTACGGAACGTCGGAAGATACTATACTAATTAAGGGATTTTGTCTAGCTACTACGGAGTCGTTGAAGTAGCCGCCTTACCCAACAAGATATTTTCGGCGGCCTGTAATTGTGGATCGACACCGCCGGCTGTATTTTTCGCAGTTAGTGGCACGATATAATTAGGTGTAATACCAACGCCGGAAATCCAGCTATTATTGGGTGTCAACCAGCGAGCTACGGTAATTTTAAGAGCTGTAGCACTCGTTAACGGGATAAGCTCTTGTACTGAACCCTTACCGAACGTCTGTGTGCCCACAAGCTTGGCAACACCATTTTCTTGCAGCGCCGATGAAAGGATTTCCGCCGCCGACGCTGAGCCGCCATCTACCAGAATTGCCATTTTAAAGTTGGGATCCTTCTGAGGATTAAACACATCATATCCCTTACTGTAGTAAATGTGATTATTGCCATTTCCCCCATCTTCCCGAACAACTATATCGTTACTCGGTAAGAAGAAGCTGGCCATATCTACTGCGGCATCAAGATAGCCGCCAGGATTACCGCGCAAATCGAGAATAAGTTTTTGGTCGCCCGATTGAACAAATTTTATAAGAGCGTTGCGGAAGAGCGTTGCGGAATCGGTGGTAAAAGTATAAAGCTGAATGTCAAAAATACCGTTGGGTAATTTTTGAGTATTAATTTCAGGAATGCTAATGGTTTGACGAGTTATTGCGATTGTTTTAGGTTCGCGATCGGTGGGCCCGATAATCGTAAGATGCACCGTTGTCCCCACAGGACCACGAATAAGATTAACAGCCTGATCAATGGTCATCGATGCGGTTGAGCTCGCATTAATTTTCAAAATTGCATCACCCGCAACAATACCAGCCGCCGCGGCCGGCGACCCCTTGAGCGGAGCAATGACAATAATCGTTCCATTCTTTTCTCCTACTTCCATACCAATACCGCCAAAGTTTCCTGTAATTTCAGTCTGAAAACTTTTTTCTTCCTTAGGCGGGAAAAAGGTGGTGTAGGGATCGCCATAACTATCAGCTAAACCTTTAATGGCGCCCCAAACTCTATCTTGATTGGTAGTACTAGCAAGGCCACCAGCCGGAACATAAGTATCTTGCAAAATATGCCAAGCCTGCCAAAACGGAGCAAAATCAACAGATGCGGGCTGCCCGACGCTCGCATTATTAACAAACGATGGCGGTAATGACGAAACAAAACCATTCGCATTATTTCCCCCAACATACATACCAATAATAAATGCGATACCAACAATCACCACGCCAATAATAATATTTGTTGAAGTTCCTATTTTACTTTTAAAAAAATTCCAATTGAAACGCATATAGGCGTCAGTATCTCAAAAACAACGCGGTCGGTCAATGAATAATGTATGAAATTTTGCTATATTGGATGGATACAACAATAATGCAATGATATACCTCACCAATTCACTCACAAAAAAGAAGGAAGAGTTTGTGCCAATTACTGCTGGCCACGTTGGAATTTATTCGTGTGGTCCAACCGTCTACGACTATGTACACATCGGTAATCTCCGATCGTTTTTACTTTCCGATTTGATTCGGCGTGTTTTTGCCTACCACGATTACACAGTGCGGCAAGTGATGAATTTGACTGATATTGGCCACCTGGCAAGCGACAGCGATGACGGCGAGGACAAGATGACTCGCGGCTTGCGGCGAGATGGCAAACCAATCACCCTTGAGGCCATGCTCGAGCTCGGTAGTTTCTATGCTGAAAAGTTTAAAGAGGATCTCGCGGCTCTCAATATTTTACTACCCCACGAAATGCCGCGCGCCAGCGACCATATCGCCGAAGACATCCAATTAGTGAAAAAGTTAGAGCAGAAAGGGTTTACCTATCAAACGTCCGACGGTATTTATTTTAATACAGCAAAAGACCCTCACTACGGCAAACTAGGGGGCGCGGGCGGCGACACATCGCGCATTGGCGTTAACAGCGAAAAGAAAAACTTGAAAGATTTTGCTTTATGGAAATTTAACCCCACCCTTGGCTACCAAAGCCCTTGGGGTAAAGGATTCCCTGGCTGGCACATAGAATGCTCGGCGATGAGTGAACGGTACCTCGGCGAACACTTTGATATTCACACCGGCGGCGCCGACCTCGCCCCTATTCACCACAACAATGAAATCGCCCAGTCGGAATGCGCTCACGGGCATCCGTTCGTTACTTACTGGCTCCACAATGCATTCGTGAATGTTGCAAGCGGCAAAATGGCAAAATCAGAGGGCACAGGCATCACCCTCCAAAGTATTGTCGAGCGTGGTTTTGACCCCATCGTCTATCGCTATTGGCTTTTAGGCGGCCACTATCGCACACCGATGACATTTAGCTGGGAAGCGCTTGAAGCGGCGGCGGCGGCATATCGGCGGCTACAAGGTTTTTTACAGGAATGGGACCAAGCTGACGCGCACACCGACGCTACATACGAACAAAAATTTCAAGAGGCTGTCTATGATGATATTAATACCCCCCAAGCACTTGCTATTACCTGGAAGCTAGTAAGTGATCAAAACCTCTCAAGCGGCATTAAAAAAGCAACGATCTTAAAATTCGACAAAATTCTCGGGTTAAAATTAGCTACGAAATCGAGTACTGTTGTACCAAAAGAGGTGCAACAGCTTGCTACCGAACGCCAGCGAGCTCGCGACGAAAAACGCTGGAACGACGCCGACATACTCCGCCAAAAAATCAACGATCTCGGCTTTACGGTCCGAGATACGCCCCATGGGCCAGTGGTAGAAAAATTTTAATATATTCTTCTCTATTTTGGCCGTCTGGCCTAAGATCTGCAAGAGTGGAGTGGATAATCCACACCCTATACACAATTTTTGACACTTTGTCGATATTGCTCGTTCTCAAGAAATGATAAAATGTTTCTCAATGGAATCTAAATCTACTAAAACTGGACAAAAATCGCCCTACGTACGTGTACCACCCCAAAACATTGAAGCAGAAATGGCTCTTCTCGGTGCGATTATGCTCCGACCAGATGCTCTGTATGAAATTAGTGATCAGGTTAAATCTGATTCATTTTATGCTGAGCGCCACCGCATCATTTTCAGAACAATGCTTGAGCTCTTTAGCACTTCCACGCCTATTGATCTTCTTTCCCTTTCTAACCGCCTGCGTGAACGCGGCGAGCTTGACCACGTCGGTGGCGCCAGCTATCTCACCGAGCTCGTCAATACCGCCCCTTCTGCTGCCAACATTAAACATTATGCGGAGATTGTTGAAAAAAAATATGTTATGCGCAACCTGATTGAGTGCGGCGAAGACATCAATCGCCTTGGCTATAGTGAGTCTGATGACCTTGAAGAGCTTCTTGATGCCGCTGAAAAACGAGTTTTTGAAGTAACCAATGCGCCAACCGCTCACCGCTTTATCATGCTCGGCGATGAACTCGGTGCGGCCTGGGAACGTTTTGATCATCTCCACCAATCGCGCGACGAGCTCCGCGGCGTACCAACTGGTTTCAAAGATCTCGATAGTAAACTTTCTGGTTTACAAAAGTCCGACCTGGTTATTTTAGCCGCTCGCCCTTCCGTCGGTAAAACATCACTTGCCCTTGATATCGTGCGCCACGCTGCCATTACCCACAACATTCCAGTCGGTATTTTTTCGCTTGAAATGAGCTCGCAGCAACTCGTCGACAGGATGCTCGCCGCCGAATCCCGCGTCGACTCCTGGAAACTACGCACCGGACACGGTTTCGTTGAAGCTGACTTCGGAGCACTGCAAGAAGGTATGAGTCGTTTATCAAAAGCCCCTATCTTTATTGATGATCAGCCAGCTAATACAATTTTAAAGATGCGTTCAACCGCTCGCCGTCTTAAATCAGAGAAGGGCCTTGGCCTTGTGGTTGTTGATTACTTGCAGCTTATGCAACCCACTAATTCTCGAGCAAAAGATAATTTAGTGCAGCAAATCACTGAAATTTCCCGTTCCTTGAAACAATTGGCGCGCGAACTTGAAGTACCGGTACTTGCCCTATCGCAGCTCTCTCGCGCCGTGGAGCAACGTGGCGGTCGCCCGCGTCTTTCTGACTTGCGCGATTCTGGTTCTATTGAACAAGACGCCGACGTCGTCATGTTTATTCACCGCGAAGACAAACAAAAACAGGATTCTGGCCGCCCCAATATCGCCGAAATCCTCATCGAAAAACACCGCAATGGTCCAACGGGTCGCGCCGAGCTCTACTTCGATGATAAGAAAACCAGCTTCGTTACCCTCGACAATTCTTTTACTCCCCCAGCAGCCGCTGACGACTTTTAAATGACGACACTAGAAAAACTCACGGATATTTTTAAAAAATTTCCCGGCATCGGACCGCGCCAAGCGCACCGTTTTGTATATTTTTTACTTACTCGCTCGCAGCACCATAACGACGAGCTCGCTCGACTTATTGGCGCTCTGCGAAGCACGGTATTTGAATGCTCGGCCTGTCATCGTTTTTTTGAAGCATCAACAAGGGGGCATGAATCACTATGTGATATCGATCGCGACACCCACCGCGATGCAACTCTACTCATGATTGTCTCTCGAGATGTAGATTTAGAGAGCGTAGAAAAAAGCGGGGCCTATCGAGGACGCTATTTTGTACTTGGCGGGAGTGTACCCATTTTGACTGAAAAACCTGAGGAGCGAATTCGTCAAAAAGAACTTCTTGAAACTGTTCGGGAACGCGCCGCCAATGGCCTCCAAGAAATAATTTTAGCTATGAACGTAACACCTGAGGGCGATCATACTGGCGATTACCTTACCCAAATACTCGCGCCGCTGGTAGGCGACTCAATAAAAATCTCCCGCCTCGGCCGCGGCGTTTCAACAGGTACTGAATTAGAATATTCAGACGACGACACGCTGCGATTTGCGTTACAAAACCGCTCTTAACAAAGTACTAGAGAGAAATCCAACTACTTTACTGAAATAGCGTCAATCTTCACCTCAAAATACGGCTGACGATGGCCATTGCGTTTTAGATAGCGGCTTTTTTGCTTGTATTTAACAACTAGAACTTTAGGGTGACGGCCAATTTTAGACAGCGTGCCAGTAACCTTGGCACCGGTAACTGTCGGTGTGCCAACACTAGTGTTTTTTTCATCAGCAACAAGAAGCACTTTGTCAAAGGCTATCGCGTCGCCTTCTTTGGCGTTATCGGCTAGTTTTTCAATTTTAACAGTAGTGCCAGGGGAAACTTTGTATTGCTTACCTCCTGTCTCTATTACGGCAAATTGCATAGTTTTGGCATTCTACCAGATATCGTAAAAAGTGCAATATGTTCGAATATAACCTGTTTATATATGTTCCGTATCCGGCCGTTCCAAAGATACCGTGTCTATTTCAAGTGATGTACCCGTAATTCGAAGAATATCCTTGTCTATTTTTTTAAACTCCTTACCGGTCGCATTGTAGTGATTAATAGTAGTGGCCAGCGCCGTGCCAAGTTTTCCATGATATTCTTCATAGCTCTTGAGATGCCGGCTGAGCTCGCCGATATTTTTAACCACATTTTCAAACGACTCTTTAATGCGGAGTTCGCGAAGACCCTGCAGCACCGTTTGGAGATAGGCCAAAAACGAAGTGGGCGAAACGATAATTACGTGGTATTTTGCCGCCGCCCGCTGAATGAGGTTTTCCGGCTCATCTTTAAGCGCGCCAATGGTATTAACGAGCAAATCGTAATAAATTGCCTCGTGAGGAATAAACATAAAGGCAAAATCCATGGTCCCCTCTTTTGGTTGAATATACTTACTGGTCTCTGCAATACGACTCTTTAAATCATTCACGAATAATTTTTCGAGGCGTTCACGCTCGGCCGGATCGCGTGCCTCCACAATCCGGTTGTAATTTTCCAAAGAAAATTTTGAATCGACGGGAATAATTTTATCCTTCACAAACACCGCCGCATCTACAATATTGCCATCAGAAAAAGCATACTGCATTTGGTAACTATCGGGTGGTAGCACATTTTTAAGCAGCGTTTCTAAATAATATTCGCCGAGAATGCCGCGCTGTTTAGGATTTTTGAGAATATCCTGCAGGTTTTGAAGCTGATCGGCAAAACCAACCACCTGTTTACCCGTTTCTTTAACTTCGGTAAGCTCACGAGTAATTTCGCGAATGAGTTTTTGCGATTCGGAAAGCTGGGTCGTGACCGACTGCTGCATCATCCGCGACGATTCGCCGATTTTTGCGTCAACCGTTTTATGAAGTTCGTTCACATTGTAATCAACGCGGCGACCCAGATCGTTAATTTGCTCAAAAAGCAGCTTGAAACTGTCGGGCGCTTCATCCACCGCACTTTCCCGCCGACCATTTTTTCGCAACACATACAAAATACTACCCGTCGCAACGACAATAACAACAATGAGCACAATAAGAAGTGTTTCCATAACAATACGAGAAGTATATAAAAATTTTAGGAATTCTGCTATACTGCTTTGGTATTTATTCATATTATATTTATGTCTCTCCACACCACCATAAAAGAAGAAGTAAAGAAAGCGATGCTTGCTAAAGATGCGTTGCGCACCAGCGTTATGCGCTCTATTTCTGCGGCCTTTACCAACGAACTCGTCGCAAAAGGACACAAACCGCAGGAAGAACTTGCCGACAATGACGCGCTCGCCGTCATCAAGCGACTTGTTAAACAACGCAAAGACTCCATAGAGCAATTTACCAAAGGCGGTCGTCAAGATCTCGCTGATGAGGAGCAAGCAGAATTAAAAATTCTAGAAACGCTTTTGCCGCCCCAACTTCCCCGTGAAGAAATTGAAAAAGTGGCACGGGCTAAAAAAGCCGAACTTGCTATTTCCGATAAAGCAAAAATAGGAATGCTTATCGGCGCCATTGCCAAAGAACTCAAGGGCCAAGCCGACGGCGCCGAAATAAAGAGTGTCGTTGAATCGTTGTTTTAATCTTTTCTTTAGAAAAAATTAATCGAAATTTTATCCATAATCCGTATGATGAACGGTAATGGATTTACATGGAAGCGGAGAAAATACCGATCTGCCGGCTTTAGTGGAAAATATCCTGCAGGAGGCCGACCGAGCGGGCGCATCCGATATTCATATTGATCCATTTGAAAGTGGTGTACTGGTCCGCTTCAGGACAGACGGATTTTTATTAGTACAGCATCGTCTAGCAAAATCACTTCACGCCAGTATTATTAGTCGTATTAAAATTCTGGCTAGAATACGAACTGATTTACACCACCTACCACAAGATGGTCGATTAACACGGCCATATCATCAGGGCGATATCCGCGTCTCTATTATGCCAACGTACTATGGCGAATCTGCCGTATTGCGAATTTTAAGAGACAGACCAGATTTTGCCCAGATAGAGTCGTTGGGCATCAGCGCCACTGATGCAAAACATTTAGCAACCGCAATACGTCGAAAACGCGGCATGATTCTTATTACAGGACCAACCGGTTCTGGAAAAACAACAACGTTGTATAGTCTTTTGCGACTCATTACATCTGATCGCCTGACCGTCACCATTGAAGATCCAGTTGAGTACATATTGCCCACCGCTCGACAAATTCAAGTTGACGCAGAACACGGAGTTACCTTTTCTGCAGGTCTTCGCTCGATATTGCGACAGGATCCAGATGTGATTATGGTTGGCGAAATTCGCGATACAGATACGGCGCACATAGCAATACACGCAGCCTTAACAGGCCATCTATTATTTTCTACGCTCCACACCACCACCGCTCTTTCCGCTATTATTCGCCTTCTTGATATGGGTATTGCTCCCTATCTCATTTCCGCAACTCTTGAAACAATTATCGCTCAACGATTAATTCGCAAAAAATGTCAGCGCTGCAAACGGCCCGAGGGTTGTCGAGCGTGCAATTACACCGGCTTTCATGGACGCATCGCAGTATATGAACTCGTGACTATAACCGACGCTCTTCGTGAAGCTATTACTACTGCGCCGACACTATCCCACCTTCAAACTATTGCTGAACATGAAGGTATGCAAACACTTGCTGATGACGGCGCAGCAAAAGCTGAACAGGGTCTAATCGAAAAAGCAGAGATGTTAAGCACATTATAAAAAACTTTATGTTGCAAAAAAACTCAGAAAAAAAGAAAATTAAACTCCGGTTACGAGACCAAATCATAATTTTTAAACAGCTTGGATTCTTTCTAAAATCTGGCGCGACATTGACTGAGTGCATCGCTTTAAGTAGTACTCCACTCGCCACCACTAATCCACGCCGAAAATTTTTAGAGCGAATTCGGGCTGATCTCGCGTCGGGTTTCCCGTTGTGGCAATCTCTTACACAACGAACGACTATCAAGCCTGGACTCATATCAGTTATTGAGGCCGGTGAAGAATCTGGTTCAATACGCCAAGCATTAGAGCGATGCGGGCAAGAGCTTGTTAAAAGAGATACGAGCCGTAAAAAAGCATTGTCGGCTCTCACCTATCCAATATCTATCGCTCTTTTGTCTGTCGTTTTAACGGGTGGCATGACATTCGGTATCTTTCCTAAAATTCGGCCGCTCTTAGAAAGCATGCACACCAATCTCCCCCTTCCCACAAGAGTGCTTATAGTAATTTCCGACACAATTAAGCAACACTGGGTAACTGGTATTGTCCTATTGAGCGGCATAATATTGATAGGTTTTATCGCGAGCAAACACCACAGTATTCGAACCGGTATAAAAAAATTAAATGACAGAGTGCTGCTTTCTATCCCCCTACTAAACACTATTATCAAAAATCAAACACTGAGTTTCTTCACTGGTACTCTAGCAACGCTTACTTCGAGCGGCATATCTATTAGCACAGGACTGCTTCGTTCTCAGCCACACAACAGCGTGTACGCTCGCGCAGTAGAGCGCATTACAACCAATATAGAATCAGGGAACACAATATCTGGGGCTCTCGCCGCATATCCCAAACTGTTTCCTGATACGATGATTCAACTCATCTCTGCTGCAGAATTAAGCGGATCACTGGTCGAAACATTATCATTTCTTTCAGACTATTTTCAGAATGAGTACGAAGAGTCGATTAAAAAATGGTCGAGTCTTTTAGAACCGGTGCTTATGGTACTTATGGGCTGCGCTATTGGATTCATCGCTCTCGCTATGATTTTACCTATTTATGCCCTCTCACAATCAGTCAGCTCCATACATTAAAGGGTTTACTCTTATTGAGCTCGTGGTGGTATTAGCATTATGTACGATACTCACCACACTCAGTTTGGGCGTATCAATTGGCCAATATAATCAGTGGCTTAGTTTTTCAAAACGAGAAACGGCTCTTGATACATTTATACAAACCCGCTCGCCAACTATAAGCACCTCAACCAAAACAATAAATTTTTCTGTTGCCACATTTTCTGCACCAATCACCCTGTATGAAAATGGCGAATTACAATACTAACCATACTCGGGGCTCGATAATTATAGAAGTGATTATTGCACTAGTTATCTTCAGTACTATTGCAAGTATCGCTCTACCGACACTTGTCACGCAGATACATAACCTTGAACGGCTCGTTTTCTATGGTCAAGCACTTTATACAACGAAAGCCGTGTTAGAAAAAACAATCGCCAATACTACCGAGTTACAAAGTAGTGATAAAAATTTAGTAACACAATCTACTATTACGAGTCTTACTCCCTGCCTCAAAGAAGCGGAAGCTATAACCTATGCCACCACAACACTACGCGGTTTTCATCCGATTTTTCTTAATGAACTTTACATTGATCAATCGGCCCAAAAAGCACAGGGTAGCGATTGCGGAGGTTTTATGAATCCTTATAGCATGTCGCCCCCATTTTCGCCGCCTACTATGATTTATCCATACTCAAATTACGCAACACACTATGGTACAGCGACCCCTATCACCCATATTACGAGCTTTGATTTTTTTGCTGGTAATGCATACCTAGGAGCATCTTCAACGGATGGTTTTAATTTTCTTGTTGTTACCCCGCGCGACGCCACCCATCCCATTCTCTCACGACTCGCACTACCACCAATTAACGCTCTCGATGTCGCCGGCGGCTACGCCTATGTTGCAGTGACCGGTTCGACAAGTCAGCTACAAATTATAGACGTCCGCAACCCTAGCGCGCCTAGTATCATCGCTTCTCGTTCATTACCAGGAGTCCACGGTTCGTATCCTTCGGGTTTAAGCATTTACTACTATGCGGGACGGGTTTACGTTGGTACTCACCGCACTGCTGGAAATGAATTCCACATTTTTGACGTTACCGACCCCCACAATCCACAGTGGCTTGGTTCGGTGTGGTTAAATCATAATATCTACGACATTATAGTCTCGGGCAATTACGCTTACCTCGCCGCTTCAGGAAATACGAGCGATATTATTGTTGTGGATGTACATGATCCATTCCACCCTACTAAGATAGCTAGCATAGCTTTTACCGGCACAGAATATACGGAGCGACTTTTTTTACTTGGCTCCACTCTCTATGCTGGTCGACAAAAAGGTAGTGGATCGGGCCACCATCCAGAATTAGTGGCACTTGATGTACATAATCCATATACCCCCATCATTACTGCTTCAAGTTCTCTTGCAGCAACAGTTTATAGCATTCGCGCACTGGCGCATCACCTCCTCATCGCAACCAATGCTGGTATTTTTTCCCTACACGCTATCGCCGCAACATCATCAAAAAAATTTATAGAGCAGCCCAACCTCATTAGTACTACGTCTAGTGTTGGTTTGGATTACGAAAATAATACGATATACAGTCCGGTGTATGCTGCCGACCAAGCACCAACTATTCTAGCCCTTAAACACTACGAATATGCGCCATAATGGTTTTACTTTTATAGAATTTGTCGTGTATAGTGCCCTACTTTCTATACTACTGATTGAGGTAACGAGCACATGGCTGTCTATATCCCGTCTAAATATTGAATTTGAAAAATTAGCCAAGCAACAAGAAGCATCAGTGTTCGTAGCGGAAAAAATAGATAGCATAGTGTACGCCGCTCCAGACTACACGAGCGCAAAACATTCTATCGATCTCAGCACATGGCACACCCTAGACAGCATCTCCACTCATATCGAAAGTACTTCGTCTTCTCAACTCCTCGGAGCATTGACGCTTGTAAAAAACATAGATCATTTAGGCATAGTATTTTCTTCTGGTAGCACAACACCTACGTCACTAGAGTATTATCATGCAATTACAAATTAAAAAAGGACATCGAGGCTTTGTGGCGCTTATAGGTGTTATGTTTTTAAGTGCCCTGGTAACACTACTCCTAGTCATGCACGTATATCGCCTCACCGCACTCGATGACCAATTTACTGCGGCATTAGAATATGTCCGCTCAGAGATATCTTTAGGCTCTTGTCAGGCTGTGACTCAATTGCTACTCTCGGCAAATTCTTCGTATGCCAGTACTTCGTCAATCCCTATTAATTTTCTTTCGGTAGTACCACCTGATGACGCAATTACTGCAGTTGCTACAAGCTGCGCAACAACCACATCTTAAGAACATCCAGACCTACTGGGAATCTACTCCGATCATCTTTCGCACTTCTTTCATTTTTGCGTTAGCAACAGCGCACGCTTGCTCGGCGCCACGTTCAAGAATTTTTTGTACTGCTGCAACATCCTTTTGAAGCTCCGCTCGGCGCTCACGTAGCGGCGCAATAAACATAGAAATTTTCTGAATTAGTAATTCTTTTGATTCTTTGTAACTAATAGTCCCCTGTTTATATTGATCGGCCAGTTTCGCCAGCTCAGCAGGCGATGTAAAAAGCTTATGGATCGCAAAAATAGTATCGTGCTCGGGATCTTTTGGCTCGTCAGCGCCTTTAGAATCGGTCACCATGCTCATCACCGCTTTTTTAATAGTTTCGTCATCAGCAAAAAGCGGAATGGTGTTGTTATAACTTTTTGACATCTTACGTCCATCAGTACCCGGCACCGTCGCTACATCTTCTAAGATTAAAGCCTTGGGTAATTTAAAAAGTTCACCAAACGTGCCATTAAATTTTTGCGCAATATCACGAGCATATTCAATATGCTGTTTTTGGTCCTGCCCAACCGGCACCACGTCAGTGTCATACAATAAAATATCCGCCGCCATAAGCACGGGATAATTAAACGTGCCGACGTTAATTTCAACTTCATACATACCAACCTTTTTATTCAGCAATGCTTCTTTCTTAGGATTAAGGGCGTTTATCCTATCTAATTCAGCCTTGTACGCATGGGCCCGTTGCAAATACGGCACCGTCACCAACGTGTCGAAAACCCACGCCAGCTCAGTATGTGCTGAGACATCAGATTGTTTAAAGAGCACGGCTTTTTCGGGATCCAAACCAATAGCCAGGTAATCAAGGGCCAGATCAACGATATGTTGCCTCATTTCTTGGCTATTTTTAACAGTATTTAAAGCGTGATAATCGGCAACCATAAAATAGCAGCGATATTGACCAGAATTTAAAAGATCAACAAACTGCTTCATGGCCCCAAAATAATTACCAATATGCGGCCGACCAGTCGGCTTAACGCCGGAAAGTAAGATTTTTGTTGAAGAAGTCATTAGAGTTTATAATACCAGAAGGTGTAATAAATGACGATTTATAATCGTACTAATAATAGCAAAAGTCGTAATAAATTAATATTAATAGTATCTTTTAATACTATCTATGAACTTTATAAGAAAAAATTCGGGAAGTGCAACGGGATGGGTTATTGGTATCGTACTTATCCTTATCGTTGTTGGAATAGTAATATATCTTTTATCACAAAATACAGCTCAAGCGCCAACAACCGCGCTTAACACAACACCAGCTCCACAAGCGCAACAAGCAACCACCACCGCTAGCACTGGTGCGCCCATGATTCCCTATTACACCCTGGCCCTAAAGACAAGTCCAACACTTGGCAGCTACCTCACCGCCGCAAACGGTATGACGCTGTACGTTTATGCTAAAGATTCAATTGGTAAAAGTGCATGTACGGGCATTTGCAGCACACTCTGGCCACCCTATACCGTCGCCTCTTCAACTCACCTCACCGCTGCCGCAGGCATTACAGGAGCAATCGGCACCATCACGCGCTCAAATGGCACAACCCAAGTAACCTATAAAGGCCTGCCGCTCTACTTCTGGAGCAAGGATACAGCACCGGGCAATACAAGTGGTAATGGTATCAAGGGAGTGTGGGCAGTTGCTAAACCGTAAGCGTCCCCTTAAGCTTTCTTCTTCCAAATCCTGTCTTGTCGAGTGAGTAGCGTCTCGGCCTGTTCGCGGTGTTCCATAAGCTCTTCTGCGACACGCTCCATTCGCATACTCTGAGATCCTTTTATAAAAACAACATCACCCGGACGAAGTTCTTCAGCGAGATAACGACCAGCTTCACGACTCGTATCAAATTGCAAAATAGCAGATTCATCCATACCGGCGTCTAAAGCACTGTCAACCGCGCCGCGCATACGCACCCCTACCGCCACCAGAAGCACGGGGAAATTATTGGGTATTTTTTCCTCCGAATCTTTTGGGCGTGAGGGCGCCTGAGCAGCAATTGCTGCAACATGTTTCCCGAGTTTTCGGTGCTCGGCTGATGAATAATCACCGAGTTCAAGCATATCCCCCAACACCGCAATTTTTCGGCCGGGGGTTTTGATGTCCCCAAGCACATCTAATCCGGCCGCTACCGCCACAGGTGATGCATTATAACTATCATCAATCAATACGGTTTCTCGCAACCCGGCAATAAGACGCATACGTCCTGGCGTTGGCACATACGCAAGCAGTGCCTCTGCCACTTTAAGCGGATTAAAACGTATCTCACTGTGCTCTTTCTGCTTAATTATTTCAGTAACCGCAATAGCGACAGCAAAAGCTGCCATTACCGGATATATATGCTGCCGACCCAAGACGCCAGAAAGTGTGACGGGTAAGCTTACCCCATTAGAGTACTCTAAACGGAAACGAATTCCCGTCGGCACGGAAAAATCTAAACGTTCAGTTGGCGCATATATTATTTCTTCGCTCTGTACTCGTACTATCGCCCCTTCCGAAAAACCATAGGTGATTTTTTTGCTCGCAATAGTGTCGCCAAGCTTAACAATGCGTGTATCATCAGCATTCACCACGAGCGTACCTTCAGGCTTGAGTGCGGCAACAAGCTGCCCTTTCTCGCTCACTAACGCATCAACAGACGGAAAAAACTCTACGTGCACCGGCACATCAGCCAGACGCGTCAAAGCTACAATATCCGGCTTAATCCATTTTGTTACTCGGCCAATATCTCCCGGTCGATCGGCGCCGATTTCCAGCACCAACCACTGCGGATACTCAAACGTAAATAGAATCAGTAGAAATCCTTCTATAAAATTTGCGAGCCAACGAAATGGGTTATACCAGCCATTCGGCAAGCCAAGCACAGAAAGGGCTACACCGATGTCGCTATTAAAACTCTTCATACTTTTGCGGACATCCGCCGCCCCGCCGGCTAACGTTCCCACTAATGCCGTGTAAATAGCATCTTTTGTGGAAGTTTTTCCTACCGAGCCAGTAATAGCCACAATACCTGGCTTATATTTTTTAAGCACAAGGCGCGCCTCCCAGACTATAATTTTTTCAACAATATATTTAAAAGTATCTTTCATAGTTATGAGTTGATCGTTAATTTCTACCTATCGGGCGGAACGTCATAGTAGCTTATCAGATATTTAACAATATTCACAAATGCCGGTGTCAAACTCTGGGAGGCAAATTCAACGCCCTGCGGCTCGTAGGTGTAGAGAAACACGAGGAAGCGCGCATGCGATCCAACTGAGGGAAAGAAGCCGCAAAAGGAATTTAAGTATTGATTGGGTAAATAGCCACCGCCTGGTATAGCAATTTGCGCGGTGCCATCTTTTGAAGCAACGGAATAATGAGCAAATTTAACAGCACCGACACCGTCATTAACCAAGGCAACTTGATAGACGTGGGTAAGCATTTGCGCAATCGCCGCCGCTGTGGACGTAGCAATAACCCGCGGCCCCGGTCCGTAAGAAATATTTTTAACCGTGCCGTTCGTATATCTAATTTGACTTACGACGTGCGGGGTAATAAGTGTACCGCCATTAGCGAGCGCGCTCCAAGCCCGCACGGTGGAAATCGGGGTCATCGCAATACCCTGGCCAAACGCAGCGGTAGCTAAATCGATATTTTTCGGACTCACGAGGGTGCGCAACAAATTTGTTCCTTCGTTGGGCAAATCAATACCTGTGCTCGAGGCAAGACCGAAACCATCCATATATTTCTCGAACGTTTGATGACCGAGTTCCAGAGCCACGGTCGCCGCGCCAGTGTTGAGAGACTGGTCAAGCACGGTTTGCATAGTTGTTTGCGGCCCGCGCCCGCGGTGGTCATAATTCCAAATAGTTGCACCGTCAACTTTGAGAAACCCTTTATCGTTGTATGTGGTCGTTGGCGTGACCAAGCCAGTATCTAGACCAGCTGCCATTGTAAGGGCTTTAATGATTGACCCCATTTCGTATACATTTTCCACCAACGGATTTTTATATACAGCAATATCAGAAACACTAGCGTACGTATTGGGATTAAAACTGGGCGTCGCCCCCATCGCATAAATCACACCAGTCTCGGGATTAATAATAATTCCACCTGTAATCACCGAATGATATTTTGCCTGCACCGCTTGCAGCTGTTGCTCCATATACTGCTGCACATTCGGATCAATCGTCGTGACAATGTCGCCCTCTTGATTTCCACTCACTGCATTTTGAATATTAGAAAAAATCTGGGCAAAAGGGTTAATATACATCCCCGCATTGCCCCGACTTAAAACGTTGTTGTAATACTTTTCTAAACCATATAAGCCGGTCGTTGAGGTGCCACTATACCCAACAAAGCCCACCACCTGTGAGGCAAGCGACCCTTCCGGGTAGTAACGCCAGCGATCTTGATAAATACCAACACCTGGTAATTTAAGTGCCGACACAGCGTCGGCTTCATTTTTTGGAACACGTTTTGCTATTTCTTCGTAGATGTCATTTGGTTTAGTAGCGTCAGCGAGAAATGTTTGTTGATTGAGCGGCAAAATCGCCGAAAGTTTTTGATAGAGCGTTAGCGGCGAGGTAGTTCCAGCGGTTATCACATTAGGATCAATAGCCACCGTATAACCACTCGCTAAATCGGCGGCGGGAATAAGCGTTCCGCTTTTATCCTGAAAATAAATCGTACCGCGATCATATAAACCGCTTACCGGTCGCATATATTGTTCATTAGCTCGCAAAGAAAAATCTGCGCCTTGAACAATTTGCACAAAATAAAGACGACCAATAAGAACCAGAGCAAAGCCAACAACTAAAATAGAAATCAGTCTTATGCGACCACGGGTAATCATTAAGGATATTTAACAGCAAAAGAAGCGTTGGGGATAGCAGCGGTAGAAATAAATTGAGGTGAAGCTACATTCTGGTATCCATCATTATACGCTACCGACAGAGAAAGAGCACTCTTTTGAGAAATATAGGTTGACTGCATAGAATCTACATTCAAAGTTAACGCTGCATTTTGATTTTTAAGCGTACCATACTCCACTATATTGCGAACAGTTATATTAATAAGAAAAATATACACAAAAGAGAACATCAGTAAAATAGCGACGAGTATAAAAAAGAGCCGACGAGTAGTCATAGAACGTAGACATGATTGCCAGAGAGGAAGGGTTGTATTGTATGTTGAAACGTATTGCATAAAAATTACTTTTTAACGATGATGCGCAGCTTGGCAGAACGAGCGCGAGGATTAGTATGAATTTCTTGGTCTGATGCTGATAATGGTTTTTTATGGACCAAAGTTGCTCGACCGGCTTTTGCTTCTTGTTGAAAGAATCGCTTGACCGCGCGATCTTCCAAGCTATGAAAGGAGATGACGGCGATACGGCCACCGGGGGCTAAGGCACTCCAACCATCTTCGAGCGCTTGTTGGAGTGCCCCTAACTCGTCATTGACGGCGATGCGAAGAGCTTGAAACGTTTTTGTGGCCGGATGGATGCGGCGGTGGTGGTAGCGTGGCGGCGTTGCCGCAATCACACACTCCACCAACTGGCCGACTGTTCGCAGTGGTGCCCGCTCTCGAGCGGCCACAATAGCAGCGGCAATTTTCTTCGCATAGCGCTCTTCGCCATAGCCGTACAAAATTGTCGCGAGCGTCTCTTCGCTCCAGGTGTTTAGAATAGTCTCGGCAGTTAAGAGCGGCTGTTCGCTGGCCGGATCAGTAAAGGTCATCAAGAGCGGATCACCTGGTCGCTGAAAACTAAATCCCCTTCCCGTAGCTGCTAATTCATCGGAACTTAGTCCTAAATCGAGCAGCAACTTGTTGATGGTGCGTATCTCGAGATCATCGAGCACTATCGCTAAGCGACGAAAATTGCTTTCCACGAAAGAAATTTTCGTTTGATCAAACGACGCGAGTCGCTTGCGGGCGCGAGCAATTGCCGCCGCATCAGCATCGAGACACACCAGCTGGACTTGGCCGTTCCAGCGCTTGAGAATTTCCGCGCTGTGACCACCGCCACCTGTTGTGCCATCGACAATAATGTCGTCTGGCTGCAGAGCTAAACCGTCAATGGTTTCTTGTAAAAGAACCGGGGTGTGGATGGTATCAGATTCAGGAGCCATAGCCACAAGCTAGAAGGCACCAATTTCACCCAGCTTTTGTGCTAAAGCATCGGCTCGACTAGTAATACCCTTCTTGTAATTTGTCCAACGGGTTTCGCTCCAAAGTTCTAAGCGATTACCGACGCCGGCAAACACTATCTTGCTACCGAGCTTGGCAAACTCTCGCAGATGCTCAGGGATGAGCAACCGGCCAGCGCCGTCAATTTCGGTATCAGTAGCACCGGAGAGCATGAGGCGATTGAACCCGCGACTATCAGCTTGGCCAGTAGAAAGGTTGGCGAGCTTTTGGGCAATCGCCTGCCATTCGGCTTGCGGATAGAGCGCAAGACACTGGTCGAGACCATAGGTAATGACCACCGTCTTGCCAAGATCGCGGCGAAATTTCGCGGGCAGGGCCACGCGATTTTTATCATCAATGCTGTGTTTAAATTCGCCGATTAACATAGGGCGAGTGTTCTCCACTTTCTCCCACTCTTAACCATTTTATACCACATTAGCCTACTGACAACCATAGTTATCCACACTTACACCATAAAAAATACCCGACGTAAAAGACGGGTATTTTTCGCGAAAAAATTTAAAGAATATAACTAGGCGCTCGCCGCTTCTAAACGCCGTATAACAAAGTCTCGTTTAAGAACGCTAAGAAACCAACCAGCTTTCGGCCCACTGGGGCGATCGAGAAAAGATATATATAACGCTGAAAAGAAATCTTTAGGATTAATACCCATTTCATTTTTAATGTCGTGTAATGCAGTGTGCAAGGCCAGACCGTCAACGGGACCATCACCAAGCGCCGTTATTTTTTCAAGCACTTTTTTCAGAGCGTGTTTTTGCTCGGCAGAAAAATCGCGCGCGGCTGCAGGCAGTGTTTGCTGAAGTACAAACTGGTATTCTTCTGGCGCATATGTATCGAGCCAGCGCCGCGCATATTTCTCGCGTGATTCAATTTCTTGTACATCTTCGGCTACAAGTGCGCTTCCCTTTTCTTGCGCTACTTGATCAGTAATAGAAACGTGCGGCATCTGCACTAAGTAGGCAATCTGCGAGAAACGCGGCAAAAAATGAGGCGAGAGCCTTGGGCGATCAACTGGCTTGTGCATCAGAAAAAACGTGCGCGCAAAGTCGCTTAACTGCTCACCAGTCGCAATGTCAGAAAAATATTTTCCAGCATAACTGTCATAGGTATCATAGAGAAGTGGCACGGTGTCACCTTCCGGATTGAATTCGATGACTCGCTGCGGTTCGCGTTGTAGCAGCAAGAGCCGCACCAATTCAGGTGGAAAAAGATCGGCCACCTCGCGTGACGACGAGCCGCGCCCCTTTGAGGACGACATTTTTTTGCCGGCAATATTAAAAAATTCATAAGGAATATTGAAAGGCGGCTCATGATGAAAAACCTGGCGCGAAATAGCTTCCGCCACCTGACGCGCCCCGCCGCGCGTAGAGTGATCTTTCCCCGCCCCTTCAATGTCAATACCAATCACTTTAAATTTCGCCGCCCACTCAACCTTCCACGGCAACTTTGCCCGACCATTAAAAGGTGAGATTTTCCCTTGATAACCACACCCATTCGTAAAAGTAACATCGCGACACACGTATTCTACCTGTTCGCCATCATAAGAAGTAGCGACAGTGGTACTCACCTTGCCGCATTTCTCACAGATAACATTTACTGGCAGCCAACCCTCCGCTCGTTCAGAGCCCGATATCTCTTTATAAATTTTCCGAATTTCACCAGCATGCTCCAAAGCCAGCCGAATAACTTCGTTGAATTTTCCCTCACGATATACATCACTTACGCGATAAAATTCGGGCGAAAAACCAAGCTCTCGGATCACGCCGATAAATTCTTCAGCATAATATTCGGCGAAGTTCGCTGCCTTCCCATCAGGCGATGGCACGGTATTGAGCGGCTTCCCTAAATACGGCTCGTAGATTTTTCGGTCGAGGGTGGCGGGAATATCATCCATCGGGTCATTGTCATTGATCTCAAAAAGATAGGTGTTATTGATATTTCGCTCCGACAATATTTCTGAAATAAGCCCATGGAGAGCCACGCCGCGCAGCGAGCCAACATGCACCCGCCCCGACGCGGTTTTTTCGTCACGAATAATAAGCGGTTTACCGCTCGCTATTTTTTCTTTGAATTTTTGCTCGATTTCATTACCGAGCCGATCAGCCCAAAACATAAAGGTATTGTAGCGATAGAAACCCTAAAGAGCAATGCACTATAAAATTTTAACGATAGTGTAGGTGACGTTGCCAGCAGGAGTTTTTACAGAAACAGCTTCACCCTTCTTCTTGCCAAGCATTGCGGCACCCAATGGCGATGAAGCGGAAATTTTTCGCGCCGTCATATCTGCCTCTTCACTACCTACCACAGTGTAATCAATTGTTTCTTTTTTCCCTTCACGACGCAATTCTACCTTCGAACCAACGGCAACAGCGTCACCGCGCTTCCCCGTGGTTTCCGCACTTAAAATAGTAGCCCCTTTAAGCAAGTTGTCGAGCTTACCAATGCGATCTTCGAGCATTGCTTGCGCCTCGCGCGCCTGATGGTATTCAGCGTTTTCCGACAAATCACCGAGTTGCTTGGCATATTCTAATTCTTCGGCAATTTCTTTGCGCTTGGTATTGCGTAAAAATTCCAGCTCAGCAACAAGCTGATCAAATTTTTCTTTGGTTAAATATTCTTTATTTTCGGCCATAGTAAGGTATTAAAATGGCTGTAAGTGTACACAACACACGGCAAAAAGTCAATGCTCTTCTGGGTATAGCTTGTACTAGCTTGCCGTGGTAGACGCGAAATATTCTGGCGTATGTTGATCCATCCAATCGAAGAGCTCACGCGCTGCATCAAAAGAACCAAGGACATATTTTCGTGGGCGCCGCTCCAACATCATTACAAAGGCATACTGAGGATTTTGATACGGCCAAAAACCGCCAGTCCAGGAATTCGACATATCATTATTGACGCCAAGCTGCGCCGTACCGGTTTTGGTAGCAAATTGTACATAGCTTACATTCAGCGCATTACCCGTACCGATAGTAGCCGATAAACGCATACCATAATGAATCGCTTTATAGTAACTTTGCGGGAAGCTAAGATGCACAGCAGTACTAAGCGCATTTGTATCACCCTTGAGAATCGTTGGCGTCAAAAGTGTGCCGTCGTTGGCGATTGCTGTAATGGCACGCAGCACCTGCACTGGTGTTACCTGCCAACCAAATTGGCCAATCACACTGTGATACGTATCACCGATTGACCACGGATCATTCTTAAACGCCGTCGCTTTCCAGGCTGGTGAAGGAACAATACCGGATGGTCCCGCAAAAAATCCCGGCACCGACTGACCGTAGCCGAACAAATGTGCGTATTTATCAATATTAGCAATGCCCATTCCCTTCTGATTTTGATAGCCACCACCAACAATATAGAAATAAGCATCCGACGAAAACGCAATCGCGTGGGCAATATCTAGTGCACCGTTATTTCGCCAATCATTAAACCGATAAATAATCGCTGGGTCGTACGGGTTGGGTACCGTAATGTAACCGTGTGTCTGAATAATCGTACTCGCCGCAACGGTGCCAGTATCGAGCGCCCCCATCGCCATCACCGGCTTTACGATAGACCCTGGAGCATAGAGACCGTTGGAGAGCCGATCAAGCAATGGCGTAGCGGGATCGGTTAAATAATTGTGAATGGCCACAGTGTTGGTGCCATCGGACATTATTTGTGGATTGTAGGTAGGAAAACTCACTGCCGCAATCATTTCACCAGTATGAATATTGATAATCATACCCGCGCCCCCTGGCGATTGAATCTTAGCAGCAATATCCTGTAGTGCTTTATACATTTCTGCTTGCACTCGACTATCAATAGAGAGGGCGATGTTTTTTCCCGGCTGCGGGGGTTCAATAACATTACGAGACACAACATCACCCCGAGCAGTTTCTTCTGTTAACTCACTCCCATTCTGACCAGTCAATTCACTGTTGAAATATTTCTCCGCGCCAGTGATACCAATATAATCTTGACGATAGTAATCACCACTTGCATCTTTGGTGGGATATTTTATATACCCTAGTAGCGAGCCGAGACCAGTTGAGGTGGCGTATTCTCGCAGTGGCACTTCGGGATTATTGGGGTTCACATTATTCCACGCAAGCGGCACACCATTGCGATCAAAGATAACTCCTCGCGGGGCAAACAGAATTGAAGAATGTAAACTATTATTTTCGGCCAACTGACGGAACTGAGCCCCTTGCACGATTTGCAAATCCCAAAGTTGACCAGAAAAAACAATACCCACAACCACAGCAAAAAGGCCGATGATCCACGTTACTTTTTTATTAATAGGCTTCTCGAGTCGCCCTTCAAATTGATGCTGATCAAAATGAGGCAAATTTGAAGCATCAAGAAAAATTTGATCGGGATCGATATCGTGCAGCTTAGGTGGTATGTGCTTGAAAAAACGCATAAAAACTACATAGTACTACGAAGAAACGGCTTGAGATATGTGCTCAACATTAATATAACGAGTGAGAACAAGGTCATCGTGTAAGGAAAATTACCGAACCAAACTACCGGACCGCTATAGAGCGCATCAACCAGTATGCCGAGAATGACGATTTCAACATATCGCCGGAATAAAAAAACTCCTCCCAACGCGACCAAATACGATAACCACCACGGAGCCACAAAAGCTAATATAAATACTGCAACATCAACAAGCCAACGTTTATTTTTTAAGAATACCATGGTTGGCGGAATTGGTTTTAATGAAAACATAAGAAAGATCAAAAATGTTAAGTGGTGAGGTGAAGAGTACACGTTCATAAGGATCAGCGGGAGCGGCAGTAGCAACTGCTACTTGACCAACAATAGATCCCGTTGGCAAACCAGCCGCGGTGACAATATCACCGATCGCCACTGGCGAATTGCGAGGCAAACGCACCTCTAAGGTGCCACCGCCCAAACCACTCGCTGCCTCCTCTAGTGATGAGGAGCCAATTAAAACATTAAGCTGTTGTCCAGGTGTAGAATACGCAGTCACTGTTGCTGCAGTCAACGATACTGAGCTCACGTATCCGATGAGTGCATGCGGGTCGGCAAAAACTAAGTCGCCCGTCGCAACCCCCTGATTACTACCTGCAGCAACGAGCATTGTATCGTAAGGAGAAAAACCTGGTTTAGAAAATACCTGTGCCGAAACAAATTTCTCGGGCGTCGATGAGCTGCTATGTCCTAGCAGAGCCTGCAACTCATTAACTTGATTAATAAAGTAATCCCGCTCAGCAACAACAGCCCCATAGAGGGTTGCATCTTTTTCGAGAGCGGCATTCTGCGCAAGTAAACTTTCTTTACTTTGAAAGAAATCAATCGTTGTAGTAAACCCTGTCGCTATAGCATTTCGCACCGCAACAAATGGCTGCGCAATAGCCTGAGCAGGCGTAGCTAACACGTGTGGCGTAAAACGTGCGGCCAGGAGTACGACGATGAGAAATACGAGTACACCGAGAGTGGCGCGCCAGGTTGATTGACGAAATGACCGACCCAATCGACCAGAACCTGGTCGACGAAAATTAGAAGTGGGCAGACGGAAGCGCATCGTCGTTTTTAATAAGCACGTCAGCAAAACGCGGCAGATCTTCTAAGACAACACCGGTACCACGAGCCACGGCACTCAATGGGTCGTCGGCAACAATAACAGGAATTTTTAAGTGTTCATGGAGCAAATCAGCCAAGCCACGAAATAGAGCGCCACCACCGGTAACATAGACACCGCGATGCATCACGTCGGCAATAATTTCTGGCGGAGTCATTTCAAGCGTCTCTTTCGCAGCTTCTACAAGAGTTTCAATAGATTGACGGGTGGCTTCACGAATATCCGCATCAGTAACTACCACCTCGCGGGGCAACCCCGTCACCAAATCTCGGCCGCGAATAACAGCTTCAAGTGATTCCGGAACCGGGTCAGTGAGAGGATCTGTCGGTCGCCCCCCTGTTCCTGGCGCCGTTACCGATCCAATAGCCAACTTAATGTATTCAGCGGTTTTTTCACCAATTAAAATTTTAAATTCATTACGAATATAATTAATGATGTCACTGTTAAGACGATCGCCGGCAACTTTAAGATTTTTTGACACCACGATACCGCCGAGAGAGATAACAGCAATGTCGGTTGTGCCGCCACCGATGTCTATAATCATATTGCCTACCGGCTCCAACACCGGTAACCGAATGCCGATAGCCGCGGCCATTGGCTCTTCTATAATATGTACCTCACGCGCGCCAGCAGAAATCGTAGCGTCACGCACTGCCCGTGTTTCCACATTCGTAATACCCGACGGCACGCCCACCACTACTCGTGGCCCAAAAAATTTTCGCACATCGCGCTGTGCGCGGTTCAAGAGATAACGCATCATTTCTTCAGTCACTTCAAAGTCAGAAATGACACCTTCAATAATTGGTTTGACAGCCGTGATATGTTGCGGTGTTCTTCCGAGCATATCTTTAGCTTGGGCTCCTACTGCCACCACCGTGCCGGTCTTTTGATTAACCGCGACCACCGACGGCTCGTTCACCACAATCCCCTGTCCACGTATATATACCAACGTATTAGCGGTACCTAAATCAATCCCGACATCATTAGAAAGCATTGAGCGAATGTTGCGACGTAGTGGCATAACAATAAAAGTTTAGTGGCTCAACTGTAAGGCAAAATGAAACGCCCGTCAACTAAAAAATTCCCCGGAGGGAATTTTTTAGAGAAAGTCTATAGGCATAAAACTTTCTGCATCAACCTATCGGCGTTTCTTACGGCGGGTTGTCGTCTTCTTGCTTTTCTTGGAGGAACTCTTCTTCTTTGCGCGCTTTTTAGTTGCCATGTATTCGAACGAAGGTTATGAGATTAAAGACTGTTTGGAGTGACGAGCTCCTTAGGCCTTTCCTCATTGTAGAAGAATAGTGTACCGTCTGTAAAGAAAAAATCAGAGCAAGGTGTGGATTTCTCTTTCGTCGATCATTTTCTTTTCATCAGTACTGCGATCGTAGATTTCTATTTTTTTCTGAGCAAGCGTCTTTGCGCTCACAACCGCGCGCAGTGGAATACCAAGCAAGTCAGCATCAGCAAATTTTTCTCCCGCCTGCACATCGCGATCATCGTAGAGCACCGCAACGCCGCGCGCGGTCAGCGTTGTGTAGAGCTGATCGGCAGCAGCAAGCACCGCAGCCGTTTCCGCACCCCTTCCTCCTAAAACAACAAGGTGGAGTGCATAAGGTGCTATTGTTTTAGGCCATACAATACCCTTTTCATCTGAGAGCGTCTCTACGATCGTCCCCATCACCCGTCCTGGCCCAATACCATAACTACCCATAACTACTAACCGCGAAGCTCCTTGTTCATCAAGATACGAAAGGTTGAATGCTTCAGAAAATTTTGTTCCTAAGCTAAAAATATTGCCTACTTCAACAGCCGTTGCTGATCGTACATCCTTGGCCCCGCATTGTGGACAGGCATGCTGTAGATCGTCAATAATTTCTTGATTAACCGCTACGTGACATTTTTCGCACACGTAGATAGTATCTTCACCCGTTGCACAGAGTGTTTGAAATTCATGCGAGTATTTTGAAAAGGTACCACCCGAAGCGTAGGTAAGATAGGTTGTGGCGCCCAAACCCACCCGCTCAAAAATATTCTGGTATGCTTGTTTTGCTCGTTCGTAAAATTTTTCATGCTCGACGGTATCGCGCGAAAACGAGTAGAGGTCTTTCATTAAAAATTCTCGGCCGCGCATGATACCGCTTTTAGCGCGCGTCTCATTGCGAAATTTTGTCTGAAACTGATACACTGCCCGCGGCAAATCACGATACGAATGTACGTAGTCGGTCATGAGTGCGGTGAGCGGTTCTTCGTGCGTAAAACTAAGACCTAATTCCGCACCATTTTTGAGCGCCGTTTTAAACCACACATCCACCACCTCATCCGACCAACGTCCCGATTTTTGCCACACCAGTCGATCTTGCAGTGCTGGCAACGAAACTTCTTGACCGCCAATCGCTTGCATTTCTTCGCGAATAATCCGCACGATATTTTCTAACACCCGCAACCCTAACGGCAAATATGAATACACACCCGCCATTTCTTTATGAATATAGCCGGCCCGAATAAGTAGCTGGGCATTGCGCGCTACTTCATCAGTGGGCGCTTCGCGACGAGTCGTAGTAAAAAGTTCCGATTGGCGCATAGTTTTCTCCTAGTGTAGCAAAGAAGCCTGTAATGTAAAATCTATATCAGCCGCAAGATGTCGTGATACGTTACAAAAAGCATCAGTAAAATGAGGAGAGCGAAACCAACTGTGTTCACCGTGTTACCTATCGCCGGCTTTATCGGCGAGCCTTTTAGTTTCTCTATTAAAACAAAAAGAATACGACCACCATCAAGCGCGGGAAACGGGATGAGGTTAATGAGCGCTAAGTTAATAGAAATAATCGCTGTAAACGAAATAACGTACACCGCGCCGAGAGCTGTCGCCTGACCAACGAGATTAGCAATACCCACTGGCCCCGCTACATCGGCCAAGTTTGCCTTCCCCACAAAAAGATGTCCGAAAAATTGGCCGAGACCAACGGCTGTTTCCTGAATGAGCGACCAGGTGAGCGTCGCACCATGACCGAGCGCCGAAAAGAATCCGAGTTGCAAAAAACCAATACTTTCAAGCGACACACCGATCACTGCTCTATTAATACTGGCATTAAATTTTGGCGTAAGCGTGGTGTGGGCAAGCGTTGACCCCCGACGATAGGTAATAGTAATGGCCTGACCTTGATGATCGGCGGTGAATTTTTGAATATCACTAATCGTAACTCCGCCGACCGTCGTACCTGCCGTCACGCCCACAATCTGATCCCCCGTTTGTAGTCCTGCCGCGGCCGCCGGCGACCCAGGATCAACCGACGTAATCGTTGACTGGATATTAGTGAGGTGAGCATTCGTAGCATAGTCAGTAGGCACCGGTAAACCAATCATAAAACCAGTCGACACCAGTAGCCACGCAAAAATAAGATTGAACACGATACCTGCCGCTAATACCGCGATTTGGATACGTGCCGGCTTAGCAATAAAACTACGAGTACGGTCAGCTGGCGCCGTAGTCTCATCGGCACCCTCCCCCGTCTCACCAAAAATTTTTACGAAACCACCAAAAGGAATAGCGTTCAGCGAATACGTTGTCTCGCTACCGCGCGGACGCCAGTGAGCAAGCCGCGGCGGAAACCCTAAACCAAATTCATCCACTCGGATACCCGACCACTTTGCCACTAGAAAATGTCCGAGCTCATGCACGAGCACGAGAGCCGCTAAAATAACGATGAAAATCAGAGCGGTTAAGAGAATACTCATACGCGCTTACATTATCCACTAATTTCCTGCTCCTTCTTTTCAAATTGGGTATCGAACATTTTCCCTGTTTCTTGAATAATTTTTTCCATGTCGTTCTTAAAGCGAAATTTTTCATCTTCACTCATACCGCCTTCTTTTTCGCGAGATTGAATATCAGCCCAGGTTTCATCGCGCAGTTTACGAAGCGACACGCGCGCCTGCTCGAGACGCTCCTTGGCGATTTTTAAAACCTGCTGACGCCGCTCGCTTGTTAATTCAGGAAAGGTTACCCGTACACCTCGTTCATCAACCGCTACTCCCACACCAAGATTGGCAGCGCCAATCGCTTTTTCTACCGCTTTAATTTGTCCACTATCCCATACATTGACTCGCAGCATTCGTGGACCTTCAAGGGTAATATTAGCTAATTGCTGTAGAGGTGTTTTTGCTCCATAGGCTTCGGCGCTAATACCGTCGAGCAATGCTGGTGTTGCTCGTCCCGTGCGAACTTGTGACAGCTCTTTTTTAAGCCACTCATCAATGTCACGGGTTTTCTTTTTAAGTGTAGTGAAATCGTAATTCATACTGGAATTATATCAGAGGCGGGATACTAAGCGCTAGATGCTCGAGGATAAGTTTAAGCGACGCCGCCCGATCACCGAGATATTGCCGAACAGAGAGCAGCTCAGTCAGGAGTGTATGTTTTTGAGGAGCATCTCCACGATGTATATGCTCAATAAGACTATCCACAAAGGCCATAGCCGCCCCTGTATCTTTTTCATCTAGTATCGTCTTAATCATAGTAAGCCGCTCCGCCGGCGCTGCTGCCAAAAAAACCTTAGCAGAAATTGGTGACGAAGCGGTGGTAGAACCCGCAATACCTGTCCCCACTACCTGCAAACGCGACAACACCGTAGGAAGCATTAGCCAGCGCGACGGCAGGATAAAAAAGAAGTGCGTACCAGCCGTAGGTTCTTCCAGTATTTTAAGTAACGCATTTTGAGCTTCAATAGTCACTGAGGCCGCTTCTATAATAAAAAATTTTTTGAGTGTTGACCCCAGAGCTCTGGTCGCCTGAGCCTCAGCTAAACGCCGCGCATCATCAATGGTAAAAGTATCTACATGCAAGTGGTGAAAATCGGGATTGTTTTTTGTAGTAATGGAGTAGGTGTCCTCTATATGCTGACGCAACGATGCTACCAACGTTGGTCCACCCTCTAATAAATAAGCGTGGTGTAATTCGCCAGACGAAAAAACCGCATCGAGTGTTTCCTGTGTATGGTTTTTACTCATATTTGCCAAACCCCTTTACCGTTTTGCAATAATACTTTTTTTATAGACATCGAGATGTTCAAGGGCAAGTCCTGTACCTTTAGCAACGCAAAAGAGCGCTTCATCGGCAAGCACCGCCTTCACCCCCGTGCGGCGAAAGACAAGTTCTGGTAAATGTCGCAGTTGCGACGAACCGCCCGTCATAATAATACCATTATCAATAATATCCGACGCCAGTTCAGGTGGTGTTTCTTGCAAGACTGTTTTAATAGCGCCGATCATTTCCACCAACTCTTTATCAATTGCTTTTACAATTTCATTTGTTTTAAGTTCGATGGAGCGTGGCAGGCCCGTGACAAAATCGCGCCCCTTCACGGTCATCATCAATTCTTCTTCAATAGGAATAGCCGAGCCAATGGTAATTTTTACATCCTCGGCAGTTTTGTCGCCAATAGCAAGATTAAAATTTTTCTTCAGATAGTCGATAATTGCTCCATCAATTTTTGTGCCCGCCACTTTCACTGAAGTGCACGCGACAATACCACCGAGCGATATCACCGCCACGTCAGTGGTACCACCACCAATATCCACGATCATCTGCCCCATCGGCTCTTGAATAGGAATACCGGCACCAATAGCAGCAAGAATCGGCTCTTTGACAACGTACGCATTTTTTGCGCCCGCTTTCACTGCCGCTTCCACTACCGCGCGCCGCTCAGTTGAAGTGATACCCGCCGGCACGCTCACCAAAACATCCGGCCGCACAAAACCCCAACGCCCGAGTGCCTTGCCAATAAAATAGCGCAGCATCGCTTCGGTAACGCGATAATCAGCAATGACTCCGTCGCGCATCGGTCGATAGGCAATGACGTTATCGGGCGTTCGGCCAATCATCGCCTTCGCTTCAGCCCCCACCGCCAAAATAGCGTTATCTTGTTCCGACACTGCCACCACTGACGGCTCATTGAGAATGATGCCGCGCCCCGGCACAAACACAAGGGTGTTTGTCGTACCCAGGTCGATACCGAGTTTTTTAGAAAAGAATGCCATACCCGACCATCATACGGGATTCTTAAAAATTTACAATATAGGAAAAGCCGGCCCACCATTGAGCCGGCTTATTTGTACGTCACAGTTTACATCACACCACTCATTCGCCCTTGCACAAGCAGGGTGAGTTCACGAATCGTTATGTTCTTACCCCGAAGCCCATTGAGTTCATCTGTTGTTAGTTCGGGAATACTGAACTCCGTCGCTAAGGCACTGTTGAGCTCCAAAAACTCTCCCGAACCCACGCGGCCGGCACCAATACAAAAAGGCTCAGCACTGATCGGTCTATCCAGAACAGTTTCTGTTTGAACTTGTTCTGGAGAAAAATCAGCCATCTTGCAGAGAATTTTAATAACCCTCTGTAAGACAGTTTCAGCTTCATGTGATCGCACAGATTCTGTTACCACACTCATTGCATGTCTCCTTAAAAATAGACATAAACAAAGGACAAGTTTCCGACGAATCCAGAACTCACAATACTCATTTTACGTGTCATTGTCAATACAACCACGTGGATAACTATATATAGCATATATGATATACTTTTAAATAAGCAAAATACACTATGACTCCAGCATCAACAGCAACTACTCGTCGTGTACCCCTGCAAGCTCGCTCGCGTAGCCACCTCGTAGAAATCGGCAACTTTATTGCCCGCCTGCGCCAGTCGCGCGGTTTAACCCAAGACGATCTTGCTGTGCGCCTCGGCACCAGCCAGAGCGCCGTAGCCCGCATTGAGCGGGGCGAGCAAAACGTGTCCACCGAAATGCTCGCTAAAATTAGTACAGCACTTGATCGTGATATTTTACAGCTCACTCATGGCGCCTTAAACATCCGCATTGAAGGAGGCCGTAAACTTTCCGGCGAAATAGTCGTTAAAACCTCAAAAAATGGGGCGATGGGATTGCTCTGTGCTGCGCTTCTTAATAAAAACACCACGACGCTAAAAAGCGTGCCCAAAATCGAAGAAGTAAATCGCATGATTGAGGTCTTCCAGTCAATTGGCGTCAGTATAAAATGGACCGGCACAGCAGGTAATGATTTAGAAATTAAACCACCGCGCCATTTTAATCTAAAAACTATTAATGTTGCATCAGCTGAAAAAACACGCAGTATCGTAATGCTCATCGCTCCCCTGTTGCACACCTTAAAGAAATTTAGCTTGCCCCAACCCGGTGGTTGTCGTCTCGGTTCACGCACCGTGAAGCCGCATCTTTTTGCCCTAGAAAAACTCGGCGTCAACATCACCACCAAAGAAAAAAGTTACGAAGTGCGTGCCGAAAAATTACGACCAGCAGAAATCGTGCTCTATGAATCAAGTGACACCGCCACTGAAAACGCTTTGCTAGCAGCCGCGCTTATTCCCGGCATCACCGTCATCAAGTACGCCTCGGCAAATTACATGGTCCAAGAAGTTTGTTTTTTCTTGGAAATGTGCGGCGTCAAAATAGACGGCATTGGCACTACCACGCTCACCGTCCACGGTATAGAAAAAATTAACACACCCATCACCTACCACCTCGCCGAAGACCCCATCGAAGCAATGTTTTTTGTCGCCGCCGCTATCGTCACCCGTTCGCCAATTACCATTCGACGCGTGCCCATAGAATTTTTAGAACTTGAATTACTCAAACTCGAAAAAATGGGTTTCCGCTACAAAATCCTGCAACGCTACCTTTCGCACAACAACCGCACCGCGCTCGTTGATCTCAAAACACTACCGTCACGCCTCATCGCCTTAGAAGAAAAAATAGAATGTCGCCCCTACCCCGGTCTCAATATGGACAATCTTCCCTTCTTCGCCATCATTGCCACACAAGCAACCGGCACCACCCTCGTGCACGACTGGCCCTATGAAAAGCGCGCCATCCATATCAAAGATATCGAAAAATTGGGCGCCGATACTGTACTCGTCGATCCCCATCGCCTCTATGTCACCGGACCAACACCGCTGCGCGCCGCCGAAATAATTTGTCCGCCGGCATTGCGTCCCGCCGCTATCCTACTTATTGGTATGCTCGCCGCGAGTGGCACCTCAATTCTCCGCAACATTTACTCCATCAACCGCGGCTACGAAGATATTGTTGAGCGTCTCAATTCGCTCGGCGCAAAAATCTCCATCCTCCGCGAATTTTGATTAAATTTTGCAATACAATTTTTAATTTCCAAAATACGATAATAGTTTTACAACCGCCTAAAAAACTGTTATTTTAGGCGTATTACGCTTTATGTTTATCGTTCGCGTTATTCCTATTCAGCGCGGTTTGGCAGCTGAAACACTGTCGTATTTTAGCGCTACTAACATAGCTATTGGCACCGTGGTTAAAGTGCCGGTGCGTAAACACCTTTCGCCGGCTATCGTCGTAGAAAGCGTGGCCGCCAGCCACGTGAAGAGTGAAGTGCGCAACGCTACGTTTACCCTGCGCAGTATCGGCCACAATCCAACCGCCCGCCACCTCTTTCTACCCGCCTTTGTACAAACCTGCGCCGAACTCGCCCACTATTTTGTGGGCACCACCGGAAGCGTGCTCGCCAATCTCGTACCTACAAAAATTTTAGAGCACGCCGCAAAACTTAAAGAATCACCCGCCCCACTTTCTCCCAAAGAAAAAAATAGTAACCCGCCACTACCTCCCTTTGTCTTACAGGCTGATGACGCTGACCGTTTTGCTCACTATAAAAGTATTATTCGCGAAGAATTTGCTCGGAAGCATTCTGTGTTTGTATGCCTACCAACGATCCAGGACGGCCTACGCGCTTTTGAAATACTTTCCAAAGGTATTGAGGAATACACCATTGTCGCGAATTCTAGCTTAACGAAAAAAAGTCTCGCGACTATTTGGAATCGAATTATTGACGAACCGCACCCACTCCTTATTATTGCCACCGGTACATTTCTTTGCCTACCGCGCGCCGACCTGGGCACTATTATTGTTGAACGGGAAAGCGCCGGCACCTACAAACAACAAAGTCGCCCGTTCATTGATCTTCGCCGAGCCGCTGAATTACTAGCAAAAAATCTTGGTATTCGCTTAGTTCTCGGCGACATTTTGTTGCGCGCCGAAACTCTCGATCGCGTTAATCGTCGTGAGGCGCAAGAATTAGTGCCACTTAAATTTCGCCTGGTCTCAAGCGCGGTCGCTCGTCTCGTTGATATGAAAAAATATAAAAGTCTGGATCGGCCAGAATTTCGTATTCTTAGTGATGAACTAGCAACGCTTATTCAAGAAAACCGTGAGCGCAATGAACAGCTTTTTGTGTTCGTTGCTCGGCGCGGCTTAGCACCCACGACGGTATGCGGCGACTGTGGTGCAACCGTGCTCTGTTCGCGCTGTCGAGCACCAATCGTACTACACCGTCACGATGAAAAAAATGACAGTAAAACGAATATTAATCAGCCCTTTTTCCTCTGCCATCGTTGCGGCGAGCGCCGTGATGCCGCCGAGCGGTGCACAGTATGCAACTCCTGGAATCTCACCACTCTTGGTATTGGTATTGATCTTGTCACCGAAACCATAAAAGCTCTTTTTCCCGAAGCAACAATTTTCAAGCTTGATAGCACATCGGTTGCTAATCGCCGTGAAGCCCGCGAGCGTATTGCCCACTTCTACACATCACCAGGAGCAATTCTTGTTGGCACCGAACTTGCCGTAGCATATCTTGATCAGCCGCTGGAAAACGTTGCCGTGGCATCGGCCGATGCACTTTTTTCCATACCCGATTTTCGAATTGGTGAAGAAATTGCTAACCTCCTGCTTCGCCTTCGTTCAATCGCCCAAAAACAGTTTCTTATTCAAAGCCGCTCCGGCACGCAAGCAGTTTTCAAAACAGCGACGAGTGGCAACGCTACCGACTTTCATCGCGAAGAACTCGCCGAGCGCGAACGCCTTAACTATCCTCCCACCACCACGCTTATAAAAATTAGTGCCGAGGGTGATCAAAATGAGGTAGAAGCAGCGATGCAAACCTTGCAGCAACAACTACACGAATACCAACCACTCATATTTCCCGCATTTGTAGAATACGCTCACGGCCGCTACCATATGCACCTGCTACTTACCTTGCCGCGCGACACCTGGCCCACAGCGAAACTCCACGCCGAACTTTCCGCCCTTCCGCCCCGCTTCGCAGTGAACATAGATCCGGAGAGCCTGCTCTGAAGTAGACAAGCGTTTTTAGACATACTATTATCAAAAAGCCCCATAGATTTCTATGCCGACTATTTCTAAAAAAAAATCCCACGCCGCGCCTATACCCATACTTCAAAAGGGCGACCCCCTGCTACGTCAAACCGCCAAGCCGGTACCAATAAAAGCGATTGGTTCGGTAAAACTCAAAAACATTCTGAAACGAATGAAACAAGCTATTGCTGATCAAGAGGACGCGGTGGCAGTGGCCGCACCACAAATTGGTGAACCAGTACGTATTTTTATGGTTGCTGGTAAAGTGTTTCTTCCCGACTATGCCGACATTGATACCGAGGAACTTACCCGGCGCCAAGAAGCTGGTCTTATTCCACCCGATGCTGTGTTTATTAATCCCGAACTAGTGAAGCTCTCACGACAAAAACAAACAATGCTCGAGGGTTGCCTCTCGGTGCGCTGGCTCTATGGTAATGTGCAGCGCGCCGAAAAAGCCACGGTCAAGGCGCTTGATGAAAAAGGTCGGCCATTTACCCGCGGCGCCTCTGGTCTCCTCGCTCAAATTTTTCAGCACGAAACCGACCACCTGAACGGCATACTTTTTATAGACTCGGCAACTGACCTACGCGAAGAGCCGCCAGCAGAAAATTCATGAGCATTTCTTTTGTATTTTTTGGCAGCTCGCCTTTTTCAGCCAGCGTTTTACGCGAGCTCGTTGCAGCAAAACTCGCGCCGCAGCTCATTGTAAATGATGCTCGTGCGCCACTCGACGTAGCAGCGCTGCGCCAACGCGCGCCGGCCGGCGGTTGGGATGTATTCATTGTTGCCTCATTTGGCAAAATTATTCCCGCTGAAATACTCGCTCTACCCAAACACGGTTCACTTAATGTCCACCCTTCACTCTTGCCAAAATATCGCGGCCCCTCCCCTATTCAATCAGCCATTCTTGCTGATGAACAACATAATGGCGTAAGTATTATGGAGATGGATGCCGAGCTCGATCACGGTCCCGTTGTAGCCCAAAAAGAAATTGCTCTTTCCCCGTGGCCACCCCGCTACGATGATCTAGAAAAAATCCTCGGCGCTGCTGGCGGTAAACTACTCGCTGAAATTTTACCCAACTGGTGTGCTGGAAAAATTTCTTCGACGACCCAAGACCATAGCGCTGCCACCTTCACCAAAAAAATCACGTTGGCCGACGGCCACCTCTCCTTTGACCCTGCCACCAAAAATCTCGCCGGCAACCCGTATCAAAATTTTCTCAAAATCCAAGCATTCGCGCGCTGGCCCAAAGCCCACTTTTTTATTGAGCGTAAGGGCCGCCGTCAACGCATCGTCATCACTGCCGCTCGATACGAAAACGACACACTCATACTTGAACGTGTCGTTCCTGAAGGTAAACAAGAAATGGATTGGCGCGATTTCGCTAAAGGCTACCTCTAATTCAATCTGCTTCGCCGCCTAATTTTTATTTCGGCGCAGAAAATTTTTAACAATTGCTGCCCCCCGTCGCGCGAGTGTTCGCTCTTTGTCAGCTGCACCCGTTACCATCTTAGAAAGTTCATCTTTGAGACCGTCGATGGCCGCCTGGATACTTTGACCAAAAGATTTTGCACTTATCACTCGCCCCATTGCGTGCAACTGAATTTCTGCTGAAAATGCTTCATCACCGCTGCGATGGTGATCTGTTGTTTTTGATAAAATAAGATGCAGCGCCGCATCCTGACCAAGCATGTGGCCAAAGCGCTCCAAATGACTAAGCTTTTTATGAATATAGCCCTCAACATCTGCGCTCAACTCCACTCCTACTGTTCGAATATTTATTTTCATATCTATAAATTATACCAAAATTTCCACGATGTGCCTCTTTTCTCAGGCAATTTTTTCTGCTATGATACTCGCCAGTCCGGCAACACGCGGCAATGTCCGCCGTTTTTGGCCGGTTACATACAACATTCCCCTGTAGCTCAGCGGTAGAGCAGTCGCCTGTTAAGCGATTGGTCGCAGGTTCGAATCCTGCCGGGGGAGCAAAAAATTGACAAGTTATATATATATTTGTTATAATTAAATCAAATTTCTTAAAGAATAGCGTGTGCATTACCTTTAGAAATAAGTCCTTTACAAGGAGTGTAGTCGTGAGTTATTGGAAAATGTTTGTGGAATTATGGCGAGTGGTGCCGGCAGATTGCCGGATATCACTCGTGGCAGAGCTGGTCTTTGACCAGGCAGCTCTGGCACGTCGTTGGCAGAACGAAATCCGGTTCCAGAAAAATATGAGGGATCACTGGATCCGTCGCTAATGAGCAAAAAGTTGGGGGTCTTTTCAAACCCCCCTGTCGTAGAGTGTGTACTCTACCTGATGAGAGTAAAAGCTCGAAACAGAAATGTTCTTTCTATCATATGCAAAGGAAATAGTTATGAGCAACAAAAAATGTGTCGACCTTGCTGCCGATCCCCTACTCCCTAACGGTTGGAGTGTTCAACACCACCGCGGTGGTGCGAAAGCTTCCAAGATTGAGCGCAATGGTGACAACCTCTATCTCAATGGTCGGAAAATAAAATTCCGATTAACAATTGAGCAGAGAGAGGTTGGCGTCATAACCGGAGAGCGACTTCTTAGGAAGTTGCGGGGTAAACTGGTCCTGAACGCTAATGTTCTCGACTACCTCTTGAGGAACCCCTGCCTCATTCCCGAGGCGTGGAAAAAGGATAGGTATGATAATCCTCAGCGACTGTTTTTCTGGGGGACAATCTACCGCGACTTGGAAGAAACCAGGTATGTGCGTTACCTGTACTGGCGATCAAGGTGGCAGTGGAATTACCGTCCAGTGGACGGCGAGTGTGAGTGGGACATAAGCAAACCCGCTGTATGCTTATAGCTCACAGAAGTTTTGAGAATCTTCCTTAAAATTCTCAACCCCTCGGACAATTGTGTTCCGAGGTTTTTTATTAATTACCAGAGAAACCCACAGGCATTGTGAGGAGGAAATTTATAGATTATATATACAAAATAAAATATCTTGTAATTAAATGTAACTTAATTTTCCGTCACATCTTCCTCATCAGAGGTTAAACGCAAACCGCCTGTTGCTTTAGAAATGTCTGGTGATTTTGGATCAATACCATGCCTTTTTAAAAAAACGTCTCTAAGTTTGGGCGGCAATATAGAAGCTAGCTCAATAGCGTGGCTAGCCATCCGATTTCTCAATTTTGCTCTTTGTAAATTATCCATACTACCACGTCTTACCGGCTGTCCGGGAGCGTCGGGTCGGTGAGCGCCCTCCCCAAAGATTCTATGGGCTTCCTCGTATAATTTTCTTTGTTCGGGAGTTACACCAGTAGTTGCGGGAAGTGGTGCGTCATCTTCATTTTTAACTAAGCGTAAACTTGGTCCAGATGGAGTTTTACCTGTTAATTCATCTTCTCCCCCATTTTCAAATTGCGTTGATGGTTGCTCATTAAAATTTGTCATGATTTATGAGTTGATTAATACTTTATTAAAGTATAGCACTCTTAATGATATAATAAAAACACTATGGAACAATTAGCAAAAATGAATTTAGAATCACGCAATCAATTTAAAGATTATCACTATGGATTAATTGATCCTCGTCCCACCCCTGACGCAAAAGCGGCAAACGAAAAACTCTTTGAGAATCCTCATGGAATACTTGGGATCGAGGTGACCATTCCTGCCTATGCGGAAAGGTGCACCCTTGGAAACATTGATCCTCAACATTCAGACGGAAATGTTGATCTTGCCGCCATTGAAATTGCTCAGACACTCGATGTTCCGCCAAGCGAAGCTTCCATCATTACCGTCCGAGCGGATCTCGACGCACTTGGAGCAATGGCTCTCATAAGATATCGAGCAAGTGGTGGCGGAGTGACACCAGAAATGACTGCCCGTATTCAAAAGATCGCGACAGCAGATACATTTGCTCGAGGTAGATGGCCAGGTAAAACAAATTTACCAAGTAAAGAAAATCTATAGCCTGAATCAAGAAGCACTTCTGAAAGCAAATCACTTGCCGGTATCGCCGCTCGGGTGATAGATTTCCAAGTACCCTTAACTGATCGAATAACATCTATGGAAGAATATCTAGTTACTGGAACTGAACCTAGAGGTTATCGAGAAAAAGTAGAAGCTCAACGAGCAGATATGGTAACAGCCCTTGAAAAAGGTGATATAAAGATACGGGTCGTCGCCGATGAGAATATTGCCTACGTAGAAAGTTCACACCGCGCTGGCACATCCCTCGGATACTCTCAGGCTCCGGTTGTGATTGTGTTTAATCCACTATTCAAACAAAATCCGGGTGAAGCATATAAAAAGTATACAATTTGTCAGTATGATGGGTCCTGGGTTGATTTGGTTGCTGTAAAAAATGAATTAGAAAAATTGGAAAAAGGTTGGGGTGGTTCCCCGACAATTATTGGAAGCCCTCAAGGAAAAAGCTCTGAATTAGCACCTGAAAAGATTATTGAAATTGTCCAAAAAAATCTCAAGTCTCATAAATAGTTGTACTGGACCCCGTTTGTTAGACACCAACCTTGTTAGTTGAATTGTACCCCGCCGCCGCAGAGAGCGCAAACTGCACCGGCGGCATTTTCAATACGGAGTGAATTCTGGTGTTGTTGTACCGCCAGATCTGCTGGTAAATAGCCAGCACCAATTCCCCGAGCGTTCTGAAGTGGCCCGGACCCCGAATTTTTGACGCCAATCTTGTATACTTAGCAACCTAATATACAAGCATATGAAAAAACAACGCATAGCTCCTGAAGTGAAGGAGCAGATCATTAATCGCATCAAAAACGAAGG
>JAJYGQ010000010.1 GCA_021785065.1 bacterium | reverse complement strand
ATCTGCAAAATGGACACTGATAGTCGGACCAGAAGGCAATAGTAACAGGAGCATTAGGGTTACCTATGTAAGGGTCGTTGGTAGTGGAAACTGCGCTGACACTAACCGGCTGGCCAGCAGCGGGCGTTTGCTGTTGCTGAGCGGCGGTAGCAGTTGATCCTTGTTGACTCGCTGCTCCATACGCCGCTTTCAATGCTACATTTTGAGTGTAGATAAAAGTGCCAGCAATAATACCACTCGCAATAAGGATGAAGAGGGCAATTACGTAAAGCGGCAACGTTATGCGACAAAATTCAAGATGATGCGAACGCCAGCCTTTGAATTTTTGAAAAAACGACGGCGCCTTCGACTCACTTGATTGATGCATTGGTTCTGGTTGAGGTTGATTATCCATAAAAATACTATTTTAGTTACTATATCTAATAATTGTTTTCTTTCTTGAAACGAATGTGCTACAGTATAGCACACAATGATTGGCTATGGACAAGCGCTTTGGCTCGGCCTCCTTCAGGGTATCACGGAGCTATTTCCTATTTCCAGCCTCGGTCACAGTGTGATTATTTCCGGCCTGGCTGGTTGGAGCGGTAGTAATAGTCCGGAAAATATTTTAGTTTTTCTTGTCGCAACGCACTTTGCTACCGCGGTGGTGCTTATTGGTTTCTATGGCCGCCAGTGGGTTCAAATTATCGCAGGTATTTTTCGCTCTCTGTTTCGCTGGCGAATTGAAACCAACGTAGAGCGTCTTGGTTGGCTCTTGGTGATTGCCACAATCCCTGCCGGACTCGTCGGTTTGTTACTCCAAAAACGATTGGCCGAGCTTTTTGTGTCCGCTCGCCTCGTTGCAGTTGTGCTTATTTTAAACGGCATTGTGCTTTGGGTAACAGAAGTGATAATTCGCCGACGCACAAATGCCTTACAAAAGAATAGCTCTGCTAAACTTTCTTTCGGTCAAGCATTTTTTGTTGGCCTCACTCAAGTACTTGCTTTAATTCCTGGATTTTCCCGTACTGGTATGACGATGAGCGGCGGCATTTTAAGTTCTCTTGATCGCACTAGCGCACTGCGTTTCTCTTTTCTCCTTTCTGGACCAATTATTTTAGCGGCCGCAGTATTAAAACTCCCCCACCTCGCTTCCGCCAGCGGTCACGCTTTGATTGGACCGTCTTTAGTAGGCGCCCTTGCCGCGGCAATAGCGAGTTATTTTTCTATAAAATTCCTCTCGCGGTATTTTGAAAAGACAACTAATAATCTTATTCCGTTTGCTATTTATTGTATTATCGCCGGTATCATTTCGTTTATCCTTCTATAAAAAGAGTTTGTAGAGAAGTATGAGGCTTGGAAGCACAAGTACGAAACCGACCAAAAAAACAATGAAAAGAATAGGGGCGGTTGCTGCGGCCGTAAAGGCACCGGCAGCGGTAATGAATGGATACACGAGGTAGGGATATTGGAGTGATATCGCGTAAAAGATGAGGATGCCCATCATAGCAGCGAGACCGAGGAAGGTCGCGCTCGGTCGGCTGGCCAGCCGACCGAGCGCGACGAGCGCCAACGCTATAGCTAACGCAATTGATAACCACAACAAATCGGTTGAGCCAGCAGCGTGAGCCGCAAAAAGTGGTAACACTCTAAAAAAGACAATGGCACTAAAAGCAAACACGACACACGAGAGATCAATAAAAATCCCCAGCGGCACCATAGAGCGTGCATCAACGCCACTAAAAAGCTTTATACCTACTCCAGCAAAAGCGGCTAATCCACTTAAGGCAAGTACCACTGCGGGTATTTCCAGTATTAAAAATTGTCCGAGCCACAATACTGGCGAAACGCCCACAATAACACTTGTTGCTCCCCACGCTGCAGTACCAGCAGCAATAAACGCACTAAGCGTAAAGATAAGTCGCATCATCATAGACTGCTGCAGTCGAGAAAACGAACTATAGAAAAAAATGAGTACGGAAAAAATTCGAATACCACTCGCTACTAAAAATATACAAAGAGGTATAAATAACGCTGTCGAAAACCATGGTATAAAACCCGGAAAAAAAGCAATGAGTGACACAAAAAAGCCAACTAGAAAAACATTATTTACTTCCCACACCGGACTAAGAAGTTTTGCTACTGGAATCGTTCGGCCACCAGATAATTTAGGAAAAAGCAAAAAGAGCGTTGCGCCAAATTCTACCGAAGCCACAACGACGTAGCACCAGAGAAAAAAACCAGCCACTAACAGTGCAGCTAAAGGAAGATGGGCATTGAAAAAAGTGAGCATAAAATTTTACAATGGCGCGTGGCGCGTATAGTGACAAATCAAAATCCACAACGCTATAACAGCTAACACAATATAAAGCACTGGAAACACTAGAGCGATGACGACCACGCCCGCTGACGGCGTAAAAGCGGCCGCGGTTTTCAAGAGACCCGCAACCACGAACGGCTGGCGACCGACCTCGGTGATAATCCACCCCGCTTCCACCGAGAAAATTGCTGCCAATGCTGCAGCGATAATAAGCAAAAACATCACTCGACTTCGCCGCCAGCGCCGCCCCAAAAAATACAGCACCGGCACCACTACCAAAAAGAAACCAGTTGTTGCCATCGCATCAAAGAGCCAGTGGATAAAACTCGGCGGCCACAGTGCCGGATCAAATGCCGCCAAACCTTTTACTACCGTTCGCGGTGTGCCCCCTACTAATTCGCTCAACCCATCGGGAATACGCACACCAAAAAAGCGCAGTGGCGCATAACTCTCCGTGGCCGGCAACTGTTCAATAGCCGCCAACTTGAGCGGCTCATGTGATGCCAAAAAACGTGCTGAATTATCACCAGTAAAACCAACCGCCAGCGCAAACACAAAAGCCCCAATCAAACAAAACAACAATCCTTTGCTAAAATAGCGCATCGTGACAGGATCGGCCCCCGACGAAGCCGACATTCTCGCTGCCACTGCCGCTCCCCGCCGGCGCCACAATGCCAATACACAAATCGCCGCCGCCACAAAAAATGTCGTGGCATAGTACGCCACAATAGAGTGACTCGTCTCGGGCAACACCGCTGGCCCAAACATCGCCTGCCAGGGATTGACGCTCACAATTTTCTGCACACCGCCAACTATGCGCGTCACAATACCGCTCGGCTCATTCATAAACGCATTCACTGTAGTTATCAAAAACGCTGAAGCCACCGAGCCGAGAATAATCGGCAGCGAAGTAAGCCAATGTCGCCACGAACCATCGCCCCAGCGATCCCAGGTAAATAAATAGATACCTAAGAAAATCGCTTCAATAAAAAACGCGAACACTTCTAAAAACATCGGCAAACCAATAGCTGGTCCGGCAAAGGCCACAAACCCCGGCCAGAGCATAAAAAATTCCACCGCCACTATCGTGCCGGAAATCGCCCCCACCACAAAGAGTACACCCATCGCAAACGACCACCGCCGCGCAAATTGCAAGAAGTCACCATCGCGACGCACAATCCCTATAAGCTCCGCCAACGACACGAGCAGCGGAATTCCCACACCAAGCAAAGCAAAGAGAATATGGAACCCTAACGTATCCCCCATCAAAACACGACCCCACAATAAATCCGGATTCATTATAAAAAGTATACCACAGGCATTCAAAATGCCCGCGACCTATGTACTACAGCAAATCAAGTTCTGGCAAACGAATTGATGATGCACTCTTATCAACATAGATATGAAAAGTCGTCGTCGAGAGACTAGTCGAAGATTCAATACCAAAATAGCGATAGGTCGGCGTAGCTATACGTTGTAGTAAACGAAACAAACGAAGGCGAAGGCGGTTCCATAGTGAAATGTGCGATGAGACATGCACTTCTTCCGCACCCGCTTCAATAAGAAAACGATTGTGCTTAAGCACGGAAATATCATGCATAAGTGTCGCCATGATTGCCGGCAAATTTATTTCTTCCATAAAACCGAAATGGCTATTGACGCTCCAGATGTTAGCACCAAAAGGTATCACGCTATGATGCCCTCTACGAACATACGCTGTTTTCGCTCGATCAATATGGAGCAGAATCAAATGTTTGGGAATTGCACCATTGCGGCGCATATAGGCCCGCACAATAACAGGTATTTCATTATCAAGTGAATCAATCGTATCCGGAATTAAAAATACAACAACTCGTTCGGCTTCCACGAAACGGCCACGATCATCAGCAACCACTCCCTCCCCTGCCATTAATCGTTTCTTTAAATCAATGAGACTCGACATTGTATGACCACGTTCGTAGTGTTCGAGTGCCCCTGTAATCACCTGCCGACCCCAATGCCAACTAATCATTAATACAAAAAGTCCACCGCCAATTGCTACTGGTACCCAGCCGCCATCGGCGAATTTAAGACTTGTCGAAACCAGGAACACTATATCGATTATGGTGAATACACCGAATAGAGCGAGGCCGCGCCACAACGGCCAATGCCACCACAGGATAGCAATTGCTGCCATCGCAAGCGTTGTTGTTAACATAACACCAGCGATAGCAAAACCGTAGGCACTCGCAAGCGCAATACTCGAGTGAAATGTTATCACCAACACCACCGCACCAAGATACAGAAACCAATTAACCGCCGGAAGATAAATTTGACCTTCTTGCTGACGATTAGTATGAATAATTTTAAATCGCGGCAAATAATTAAGTGCACTTGCTTCGGCAACGAGTGAATATGCTCCAGAAATTAACGCTTGACTCGCCACTACCGTCGCTAGCGTAGCAAGCGCGATCATAGGATAGAGAAGCACCACAGGGACTGTGGCGTAAAATACACTCGTCACGCCTTCCAAGCCCCCGCTCCCCACGCCCAACAAAAACGCCCCCTGACCTAAATAACTAAGCACAAGTGCTGGATATACAAACCACAACCACGCCCGTCGCAACGGCGTTTTACCGAAATGACCCAAATCAGCATAGAGAGCTTCCACGCCAGACACCGACAACACAATACCCGTAAAGAGGTAGAAGAGGCTGTGGGGTGTCAATTTTGTAAGAAGGGCCATTCCATAGAGTGGATCTAGAGCCCATAAAATGTTGGGGTGTGCAATAATTTGTCCTAATCCAATAATTGCAATAGCAGCAAACCATACCACCATAATAGGACCAAAAATAATACCGAGTCGATGGGTGCCTTTATATTGGAACGCAAAGAGTACTGTTAACACCACGAGAGTAATAAAAATAATGTAGGGAGCCACTGCATGATTAGCAATCGCCAAACCCTCAACGGCAGCGAGCACTGAAATAGCCGGCGTCATAATGCCTTCCCCGAGCAGCAATCCCGCCGAAAGTAACAACACCACCAACAGCATGGCAACGATTACCTTTTTTTTATGTGCTTCGAGTAATCCAAGTAAAGCAAAAACTCCGCCGTGTCCTTCGTGATCAGCAAGCACAACAAATACAAGATATTTTAGCGAAACAATAATAATAAGAGCCCAGAATATTAGACTGATCGCCCCTAACACCTCTGCTTGACCAGGAATAAGAGCGCCCTTTCCACCAAGAAATATTTGATTAACGGCGTAGAGCGGCGACGTACCAATATCGCCATAGACCACGCCAAGAGCCGCGAGGATAAGTAGTGCAGTAGCAGACACACGAGAACGACGAGTGGTCATACAATAATGGCTAAAGTATAGCATACGCTTTTAGTATCATCACAGCACATACTGCTAATAACACCAACCTGGCTACCGCGCGCTTTTTCTTTTTAAATTTTTGTGGTATAGTTTTCCCTTTCCAAAATGGATATACGTAACATTGCAATTATTGCCCACGTCGACCACGGCAAAACAACGCTAACCGATGCACTTTTGCGGCAAACAGGAATGGTCGCCGAGGGTATCACGATGGATTCAAACGCGCTTGAGCAAGAGCGCGGTATTACCATATACGCTAAAAACACTTCACTCTATTATAAAGGAACAAAAATCAATATCGTCGATACTCCTGGTCACGCCGACTTCGGCTCTGAAGTAGAGCGCGTGCTGCGGGCGATTGATGCAGTACTCCTTGTCGTTGATGCCCAAGAAGGGCCAATGCCCCAAACTCGCTTCGTACTTAAAAAATCTCTAGAGCTTGGTTTAAAACCAATTGTGGTCATTAATAAAATCGATAAGCCGGCAGCACGCCCGAAAGAAGTTATTGATGAGGTACTAGAACTTTTCTTTGAACTCGGGGCGAGTGATGAGCAACTCAACTTCAGTACTATCTATGCTATTGGTCGCGATGGTATTGCTAAGAAGAATCTTGCCGACACATCAAATGATCTTACTCCCCTTCTTGATCTCATTATTGAAATCGTACCTCCTGCAAATGCGACAGCTGATCCTGCTGCTCCGTTTTTGTTTCAAGTTTTTAATCTTGCATACGATAATTTTCTCGGCCGTCAAGCTATTGGTCGCGTCTATGCTGGTAGTGCTAAAACCGGCGACAACGTCTTTGCCTCCAGTCCATCGGGCAAACAACACTCCGGCAAAATCACCAAGCTCTACACTTTTGAGGGAATGCAGCGTAAAGAAATTTCTCAAACTGAAGTGGGCGACATCGTGATGCTTGCTGGCTTGCCCGATGTATTCATTGGCGAAACCGTAAGCACCGACCCCGCCGCAACACCCCTCACCGCTATCAGTGTTGATCAACCCACCATCGCCCTCAATTTTCTCGTCAATAACTCCCCGTTCGCTGGCCGTGAAGGGTCACTCGTCACCGGCCGGCAAATCCGCGAGCGGCTCGAGCGTGAACTCGAAGTAAATGTCGGTCTGCGCGTTGATTTTTCTTCGCCGGAAGCCTTTCGCGTTTTCGGTCGCGGTGAGCTGCACATTTCCATTCTCTTAGAAAATATGCGGCGCGAAGGTTACGAGGTGCAAGTGTCCCAACCGCACGTCATCATAAAAGAAGAAAACGGCGTTAAAATGGAACCCTACGAAGAAACTATCGCCGATGTACCGAGCGCATTCGCCAGTGCGGTTATTGAAAAACTCGGCCGCCGGCGCGGCACCCTTATGAATATGACCGAGGATCGAGGCGCCACCCGTCTTACTTTTGAGATACCAACCCGCGGTCTCTTGGGCTATCGCAACGAATTCATTATCGACACCAAGGGCGAAGGCATACTTTCCTCGCGCTTCTTAGAATTTCGCCCCTGGGCCGGTGAAACGGATCATCGCCAAGCGGGAGCAATGATTTCTATGACCAGCGGCAAAGCTTTGGGATTTTCTCTCGATAATCTTCAACAGCGCGGCACCCTCTATATCGAACCCGCTGATGAAGTGTATGAAGGACAGGTTATTGGCACCGCAATTAAAGGCGAGGATTTGTATGTGAATCCCACCAAAGGTAAGCAACTCACCAATATGCGCGCCAGCGGCAGCGATGACAACATTATGCTTGCACCCGCCTGGAAACTTTCTATTGAGCGAGCTATGGAAGTGATGAACGACGACGAATATATAGAAATCACCCCTAAGTCTGTTCGCCTACGTAAACAATACCTTACCAAAATCGATCGCGATCGTGCCGCCCGGCAAGTAAAAAAAGGTTAAGAGACAGAAAAAAATCTGCTGTCAATTTTTATATATTAAGTGCGTCTGCGCGATATTTTTGCTGCTACTGTGGACAGTGCTTCAAGAAAATTTTATAACCATTTTTTTATACTAGCTATCTATAAACTAATTTTATAAAATCATGGAAATGCAAAATCAATATACTCTTAATGACGTTGTTACTATCGTTACGAAACGTTTTAACGATAGCGATCGACAATTCACCAAAGTCATCACCACATTCACCGGTAGAATAGACACCATAGACAAACGATTGAATAAAGTAGATAAGAGATTGGATAAAGTAGATAAAAGGTTGGATATTTTAGATAGAAAAATTGATCAAAAATTTGAAGAAGCGCGCGCATATACTGACCAACGACTTGAAGCTCAAACTGAAACAATTATCGCAACTATTGATGGTGTACTGCATAGAGTAGAAAGATTGGAACTTTCTAGACACTACAAGTAAATAGCAAAAATCCCCCGTACGGGGGATTTTTGCTATGCAGACGCATTGGGCAGTTTTAAGCTGCCGAGCAGTTAGAACTGCTGAGCGCCGCGAGGAGCACGAGGACGAAATTCGTCGCGTGGCACCATCGGGCGGGCTTCGTTAACCGTGAGACGGCGACCCTCAAATTGGGCACCATTCATCTCGGCAACGGCCTGGTCGGCACCAGCATCTTCCAATTCAACGAAACCAAAACCGCGCGAGCGACCGGTCATCTTATCCATGATGATAGTCGCTGAAGTGACTTCGCCATATTTAGCGAAAGCATCGCGCAAGCCTTGTTCCGTTGTACTGTACGGGAGGCCGCCAACGTATAATTTTTTTGCCATTTACTTCAGAGAGTAGTTACTAAATCAATCGTATCCGACCCTCTTCCGGAGCTATCTAACAAGATGCTCTACAAAACGAGAACGTACGATTACCCGAAAGTCTACCATATCCATGAAAAAAAGCAAGTCCTTTCGCCCCTGTTATTTTGCTGCGTTTTTCCAGAAATTAAGCCGGCCATAGCGCTCAGCAAAGGGCCCGAGCACCGTAGGCCACTGCGGCGCCATCGGCTCTACCTTATTGCGAATATCGTGCAATCCTTTAAAACCATGCACCGCATCATCCTCCCAAGTCACCTGCTCAACGCGGTTAAAGTTGTGTTCAAAGGGCTTCTCATCCAAAAATTTATAGATATCAGCAAAAATCTTTTTAGGATTTTCCGTCATAGCGTTGTAATCAATTAAGAGCAAACGATCGCTATAGCCACGGCCAATGGCATCGGTCAGCCGATTATATGCCAAGCCCACTGGCTGATCTGGCTGCATCCACACATCGGTGCGGCCGGCTGCTGTTTGAAATTTAAAATAATTTTGTGATTCCTGACCAACTTGTCCAGTTGCTGCCGTCGCGCGCCACAATTTTTCAAAACTCGCCAACACATCGCGGATATCACGCACCGGCACTAAAATCTTCACTTTGCGCCCCAGCACTTTTTCCGCCATCTCAATAAGCGAGAGCCAGCCGCGACACTTATCAAAAACAACTGGCTTCTCAACGGGCGCGTAAAAACTTTCTAAAATACCGCGCAAGACGCGCAACTTGCCCGCTTCGTCAGGGGCCGCTTTAAATTCAACGAGATTATCCCACGCATTGCGCACTCCAAACATCACATCCATAATGCCCGATGTGCCGGTAGTATGAAAGCGTGGGTTTTGAGCTAAAATATTACAAAGCAGGGTGGAACCAGAACGAGGCAGGCCTGAAATAAAATGGAAAGTCTTTTGTTTACTTTTTGGTTGCAGAGGCATAGTAGAGCAGTTATACTGGCAAAAATGAATACCGAAACGACATGAAAAACTATATCATCTTTGAGAGTATTGGGGAAGCCAGCAAGGATATTTTGGCTACCGCGGTAGTTGCCGCCCTCCACCACACCTACCCGGAAATGCCCATTGTCGTCACCTCACTCCACCCGGAAATCTGGCTGCACAATCCTGACATTTACCGTGTCTACCGACCCGACACCGCCGGCTATTTTTACGACGACTACATTGCGAGCGGCACTGCAAAGATTTTTCGGCTTGATCCCTACCACACCGACGCCTTCCTCACTAAAGGCGCACATATACTAGAAGCCTGGTGCGACCTTATCGGTATTCCCTATAAAGGCGAGCAACCGCGCCTCTTTCTCACCGCTCGCGAACAAGAAGTTGCTCAGAAAATGCTCGCCGGTGACAAGCCAATTTTTCTCATTCAAATTCACGGCGAAGGTAATGATATGCCCTATCCACTCCCCTGGAGCCGCAACGCTGAAGTAGCGGTAGCTGACGAAGTAGTAGCGGCGATGCTCAACGATGGCTACCGCGTCCTGCAAATTGCGCCGCCGGGCGCGCCCCTTTTAACCGGCGTCACCCAACTTACCCTCGACAATCGCCTCCTTATTGCCGCCCTTCCCTACACTACCAAGCGCCTCTTCATTGACTCATTCCCCCAGCACGCCGCGGCGGCGCTTAATCTCCCTTCGGTTGTGCTTTGGAATACTTTCGACGAAACACGCCACGGTCACGCACTCCATAAAAACATCCGTCCCAAAGAAACTCCTGCCGCCGAAGCCGCGCAAGATATCATCGAGCAAGCCCGCCTTACCCAAATGATTCCACCCCACGAACCTATCGCCACCCTCACTGGCCGCCACGACGCCACCACCATCCTCAAAGCCCTCAAAAAAATATGAAAAAGAAACCAACAACCCAACATCTGCTCACCATCGCCGGCGGCATCGGTAAAAACGTGCTCGCCACCGCCGTAGTTGCTTCAATGAAAGCCGCCGAGCCGGAAGCTAATATCACCATCGCCACCGCCTACCCGTTTGTTTGGTTCAATAACCCTGACGTTCACGCCGTCTATGATCTGAACAACGACCACCAGCTCTACACCAAAGCCATCAAAAATAAAAAGTGGACGATTTTCAAACACGACCCCTACCACACCGAAGATTTTCTCTACCGCCGCGGCCACCTCATCGACATTTGGTGCAAACTTATTGGCGTACCCGTTGCCACTCGCGAGCCGCGCCTCTTCTTAAGCGACGAGGAGCAGCAAAAAGCCATCGCGCTCCTGCCCAAAGACGGCAAACCAATTTTCCTTATCCAAACCTCCGGCGGCATCACCGCCCAAAAATACCCTATCTCCTGGGCGCGCGACCTACCCCTGAACACGGCGCAAAAAATAGTCGACACCATGAACCTGCGCGGCTACCACAGCATCCATATCCGCCACGCCACCCAACCCGCCCTTAAAAACGCGACCTGGATAGACGCCACCAGCCGTCAAATTATGGCCCTCATCCCCCACTCCGCCAAGCGCCTCTTCATTGACTCATTCCCCCAGCACGCCGCGGCGGCATTCAAAAAACCATCCGTCGTTGCTTGGATCGTTAATAGTCCAAAAATGTTTGGTTACCCCATCCACCACAACCTCGAAACCACCGCCGAGCCGCAGTTTCGCCACTACCCCAATTCCTACCTCGAGCGCTTCGACATCACCGGCGCCATCGAGCAATTTCCTTTCGCCACTACCGAGACATTCGACAGCGTCACCCTACTCGGCGCCCTCGATACCCTAGATTCTTCAACTACAACCGAGCAATAATTTTTAAATACTCTTCTCTCGTTATACCCAATAATTTAAGATTGTTTAAAATAATAAATGCAGGCAGTGACGTATCTCGCGGAATAACAATGGGTCTTTTCATACCTAATTTCCAATATACCCTATGATCACCCCTTTCACGCTTAAATGTGCAACCAACATAGATTAAAAACTTTTCAAACTCCTTCCAATGAATAGCTTGAATGCGTGACATACCTACCTACGCATATGCTGGCATCTTGACAGCAATAGTATTTGTGGAGACAACTTGGGGAGGATTCCAAACTTTCTTCACCTGCTTCCAGCCAAGCTCAGTAAGCACATCATACATCGTGCCAGCCTGAGCAAGTTCTTCTAAAAATAATGAGACGAGTTCCTCGAATCTTTTTTGTACATTTCTCTTTGAATTGCCAACTGTCGATATATCAAGTGCGGGAGAATATGCCACAAACTGGTGACCTTGTTTGGTAATAACAACTGGTAATTTATATGAAAATTTCCCTTGAGGCATATATTTATGCGAAATATATTACTATAAATGAGAGAAAATACAAATTATATTCTAACTTGTCGTACCGCTTGAAGTTGATTTTGTGCCACTTGAACTTGTTCCGCTTGAGCTCGTTGAACTGGTTGAACCACTGCTACCGGTGCTGCCGGTGCTCGTAGAACCAGATGTGCTTGATGTGCTTGGCGCACTCGAAGCGCTGCTTGTAGTACCACTCGTGCTGGTACTACCAGACGAGCTGGATGTGTTGCTGCCGCTCGAACTTGTGCTCGTTGAGCCGCTCGATGTGCTGCTGGTTGTACTAGTTGTACCGCTTGTGCTGCCAGTGCTACTTGTGGCACCACTTGTTGTACTCTTTGTACTGGTCGTGCTGCTGGAACTACTCGTTGTTGATGTTGTGGTGGACGCAGTAGACGTGGATGGAGTAGGTGTAGGTGTGGACGTAGGCGTACTGGTGATAGTCGGCGAAGTGCTGGTGGCTGTGCTGCTGCCACTCGTACTACCGCCACTCGTTGTTGGCGTCGTCGTACCGGCACCGCTTGATGTAGTGGTTGGCGTAGTTGTGCCACTCGTGCTACTTGTTGTACCCGTGCCGCCCGTAGTGCCCGTCGGGGTAGGATTGGTAATAATCACCGGTGACGTCGTCGTAGACGTTGTACCACTTCCCGTTGAGCCTGTTGAACTCGTTGTACCAGTCGGCGAAGCCACCATCGTTGTTGTCGTGCTATCGCACATTCCTTCTGTCTTCACAAACTGACCATCGGCAATAGTGATGCAATACGGTTTACCGGTGACCGAATCAACCATCTCAATACCCTTTTTCACATCAATAGTATTCGTCTGAATATTTTGGAATGACGCAAGCACACCGGAAATTTCGTGGACTGTCAGTGTTTGCAAACTCAAGACACCGTTGACCAAGCCCTGCCAGAGCGACGTCGAGGTCGGCAAATTCGCATCAGTCGTGCTTGTTGCCGCCACCACGCTGGCCGCGGCGCTCGCTATATGCTGCCAGCCCACCTTGATAAAGGCCAAAATGGTGCCATTGCTTGAAGCGTCTTCCAGAGCCTGACCAATAACTTCTGCTGACGACGTCGCCAGCACCGCCACGCCTGGCTCATTGGGCGAAACCGCCAAATAATCACCGCGGCGAATCGGCCCTTCAGCCACTGAAACCTTCACCGGCACGCGACCAGCCAATGCCACCGGCTCTAAATTACTATCACCATTATTACCCAAAAGTAAGCCCGGCTTTGTTGAAACAACACCCAATACCGAAGAACCCGCCGTTGCTTTTACAATAGAGTTATTTTTATTGGGATCAACTGCCACCACATCCCCCGCGGTAATGCTCGGATCGCTCGTCTGGTATTCTTCCGCCAAGTCAGCCGGCGCTACATTAAAGCCCGCCGCCGTTATCGTACCTGTCGCCGTCACATTCCCTGCCGCATCCACCGAGAAAATACTCGCCCCGGTCGATGAAGCAATATCAACCAAATCCGCCGCTGGCGCAAACGCGCTACCATTCACCGAAAGCGTTCCATCAACCACCATCGAGCTCGACGCCGTCAAAGAACTCGCCGTAAACGATCCACTCGTCGTCAACGCCCCCGTATCGGCAAAGGTCAACAAATTCTGTCCACACTGATTATTGAGCAAAAGTTTCTGGGTCGGCGAACTCAAATTCCCTTCCGTAAATCGGAAATTGTTGCCAAAAACCAAGTCACCCACATACCATTTATTCGAATGCCCCGTCCCCAAAATATTCAAGTTCCCATCAAACGTACTCGTCGCCGTCGTTGACGTCGCGGTGAAAAACGGTGCCTCTACATTCCCCGTTGAAAGGACAGTGAGTTTTGCAGTGTTTGACGGACCGAGCATTGCAGAGCAAGCGATCGAGTTGGTGATGCAAGAGCCGAAGGCGGAGGAGGAGGTGGCTGAGGCTGTGTTTTGGTAGCCGAAGGCGGAGGAGTA
>JAJYGQ010000001.1 GCA_021785065.1 bacterium | reverse complement strand
AATTATTGTCGGAATAAGATATATCTAGAGGCGCACTTGGATTATTCGTACCAATCCCCACATTGCCACTAACAATCAAGCCATTACTTGGTGCGGTGTTCACACCGGCGTAGGAACCGATAGCTTCGGCGCCGTTTACATCGAGTTTGTTTACGGGACTGGTTGTATTAATACCCACGTTGCCAGAATTGGTTATTGTAAAGAGGGTTGAACCTGTTGATGACGCGATATTCACCAGAGGTACTGTGGGAAGTGTTGATGTACCTTCTACGGTGAAAGATGCTGACGAACTCGTAATACCAGCGGCATTATATCCAGTAGCTACTTGTCCATTGGGAGAAATAAATAAACGTGTATAGTTGTTCGTCGTAGTGCTAATAGTGGAACCATTTGTGTACGGGTTAATCGCAAAATTGATTCCATCTCCTACTCCATAAGCACCATTGGCTGCAGAATAAATAGCAGTTTTAATTGTTCCAACCGCATTAGCAAAATTTATAAGCGCTGTTCCATTATTAAATCCCGAAGCGACATTAAGATTAAATTCATTACCCGTCGAGGGTGCGAGTGTAAGCCGATTAGCTACAGGAGTCGCATTTAATCCAAATGGACCATTTATTTGAGTACCATCTGGAGTTATTGCAATTTGAGCATTAGAAATTTGAGCTGGTGCGCCATTATTAGCGAAGTTTGAGGATATATATAAGTTAGTTTGGTCATAAGCACCTTGGCTCTTAGCAAAAATACCAGCTTGGGCTGGATGATTAATACCTGAACTAAAAAGAATCGAACTTGTGCCTGTATTGTCATTAGTGGTGTATAAGTTTAAAGTTGGTGCAGTACCTGAAATAGAGACTTGCGATAGTGGATTATTCGTACCAATCCCCACATTTCCACTCACAATCAAGCCATTACTCGGTGCGGTGTTGACGCCTGCGTATGAGCCGATAGCTGCACCGCCAGAGACGTCAAGTTTGTTTTGAGGGTTAGTGGTATCGATGCCAATTTTGCCTGTAACTAAAAGATTAGCTAACCCCGTACTTCCATTTGAAGAAAGTAGCAAATTGTTTGCACTATAACGTGTAAGAAAAGTATCACCTCCTGAACGAATATTTTGAGCTGTTGCACTGTTAGCAGCAGAGCTAAAAATAATTTCACCCGTATTAGGAAAAGCTAAATCCTCATAAGTACCTGTACTGAAGACAATTTTTGAACTTGGTTTCCCCCAATAGGTAAAATCACCACGCGCTGTGTAAAGACCATTACTATTATTGCTAGGACCGAAATCAAATGCGTCTTGCGAAACAAATTCACCCGTACTACCAACTACATATGCATTATTACCAACACTTAAACTATACGTGGGAGTTGTACTGCCGATGCCGACATCCGTACCATTAAAGACGAAATTATTTGAACCGCCAAACGAGCCGTTTTTGTTGTACTGAATTGTAGATGATGCGCCGCCTGGTGTGCCGCCGCCTGTAAAACAAGAACCACCCAGTTCAAGACAGCCGCCAGTGAGATTGATACCGTTGGCAAAAGTGGAGGTGCCACTACCGCTCACCGTGAGTGCACCGCCAAGTTTAAGATTACCAGAGAAATAACCACCGCCAGCGACGTCGAGCGCGGCAACGCTGGGACTTGTCGTGCCGATGCCGAAATTGCCGTGAGTAACGTAGACAGCACCCGTGCCTGTAGCAGCAATGGCGAGACCGCCATTGAGATTACTCGCTTCAAGCGTGTTACCATTCAGCGCAACATTGCCAGCATTAATACCACTGAGAAAATCAAGCGGACTATTGTTGGTTGTCGAAATGGTATTGCCACCGGGTACAAGCACATTACCTTGGAGCTCAATCACTCCCGAACCAGAGGGATTTAGATCGATGTTGCCAGTGCCAAAGGTTCCTAGCACAAGGCTTTGGTTAGTGTCAGCGTTGATATTGACGTTTTTACTGGGATCAGTATGAATAACTTCTTGACCGTTTACATAGAGCGAGCCGGGACCGATGTAGACACTCTTCCAGGTGGAACTTGCCGTGCCGAGACTATAGGTGTTGTTGGCCGTAGGCACAATGTTGCCGGCGATGGCAATATTACTGTCGAACGTCGAGGTGCCGGTGCCTGTCACGGTGATGGGACTGGCAAATGTTTGTGCGCCCGACCAGGTGTTAGCTGTGGTGGTGCCGAAAGCAAGTGAAAGCGCGCCAGCCGTATCTTCGAGCGGATAGGTTGCGTTAATTTTTCCCGACGCGATGCCAAGCGAACTTGTCGCAATCCACTGCGTGCCCGATCCCGTCGATTGCAAAATATCGCCATTAGCGCCCGGGCTCGCGGCACTGTCATAGAGCGCGCCAGTGAGCGCGAGATTACCCACGACAGAGAGAGTAGCATAGGGCGAACTGGTGCCGATGCCGAGTCGGTCATAATAGGTATTCAATACCATAGCAGCATTAGTTCCCGCCGTAGTTGAAAATGTACCACCGCCTGTCCATTCATAGATATTAGATGAAGAATTAGAAGGCATAAAGAACTCGGTTGTATTTGGTATCAATCCCCACCCATAACTTCCTGTAGCACCACCATTATAAAGCGTAAGAGCGGGTGAACCGAATCCTGTACCCCACGATATATTTCCCGCATTACCCGTACCTGTACCAGAAAAAGCAATATTGTTATTTACAGTAAGAGTAGCGCCGCTTACTACACTATTTGTTCCAAGTGCTGTTTGACCACTCACAATCAAACCGTCGCTCGGAGCGGTATTTATGCCTGCGTATAAGCCGATAGCTTCGGCACCTGAGACGTCGAGTGTGTTTACTGGCGCAACCCCAATACCAGTTAAAGTATTTGTTGTTGGAGATTTTATTTCGAGAGAACCATTTGATGGTTGTGTGAGAGTAAGTGAATCCACACCTGCTCGCGTTGAGTTTGAAGTACTTTCTGTCCACGCAATACCACCCTGTTGAGAAATACCCACACCAGGATTGCCACCCGAAACAGCCTCATATCCCACAGTAACAAATTTTTGGTTTGCAAATCCTCGTAACGAAAAATCATAAGAATCATAATACAAATCTGGTTCAATAATAGGGTTGAAACCACCCATCCCTGAACCAATATATCCATTCGAGTCTACGTTGAATAGTGAAGTACCAACGGTGAGAGGGTACGACGGCGTTGAAGAACCTATCCCCACATTACCACTCACAATTAAACCATTGCTTGGTGCAGTATTCACGCCTGCGTAGGAGCCGATCGCTTCGGCGCCAGCGATGTCGAGTTTGTTTACGGGGTGACTTGTGCCGATACCGACAAAGCCGTTTGAAATAATTCTCATCGCCCCGATAGTGTTGTTGATATTAAATTGAATAAATCCATTTGTTGTTGGACCATTGAGAAATAGGCCATCATTAGTTCCCAGAAGTGCATAGTTGCCAGCGGAAGGACTTGATTGTTTCAACCAAATACCACTGTAATTGGAATTGTTTTGCCACTCACCCATATTTATCATCGGAGAACCTGCGGCATTATTTATTTGCAGAGCGTTTTGATCATTGGAAGTGATAGTAGTGTCACCGGTGATAGAAAGAGCTGTTGTCGGCGACGTTGTGCCAATACCAACATCGGTTCCATTAAAAACAAAATTATTATTACCACCAAGTGAACCATTGGCGTTGTACTGAATAGTAGATGATGCGCCGCCGGGAGCGGTGGCAGCGGCATTGAGGGTGTTGCCCGACCAGGCGAGGCCGGTGCCGGCAGTGATGCGGGTGGAAGGTGTGTTGTAGAAATCGTTCCAGGCGGTGGTGGAAGCGGCGAGCGGAATGCCAAGCGATGAAGTGGCGATAGCGCTTAGTGATCCGTTGGTGCCGTAGATGAGGCCGTTGAGACTACCGAGGGTGAGTGGGCCAGTGATGGTGGTGGTGGCAAACGAAGCGGTACCAGTGACGCCGAAATTGCCACCAATGGTTTGACCGTTGGTGACTAAGGTGTCGAAGTGGGCGGCGCCAGCAACGTCTAAGAGATATTTTGGATTGGTGGTGCCAATGCCAACATCGCCGGCAAAGGTGGCGCTGGGGCCGGTGGAGTTGGTGACATCGAGTGTTCCCGTGGTAGTAGTGGCTGAGACGGAGAGATCGGAAAGAGTACCGAGACCAGCGGTGAGATCATTGCTGCCAATATCTATCGGACCGAAACCAGACGCGATTGAACCGGAGCTCAACGCCCCCACGGTAGTAACGCCTGCTCCTCCCGACGGGGCAGGCGGAATTATAATGCCAGTAATCCGCGGTATCGCGGCGATTTGCGCGGTGAGTTGCTGCGAGAGTAATTGTAAACTAGCACCGAGTTCGGCACGCGTGACCGTGTCGGGAGCGAAAGGTGTAGTGGGCGCAAGAGAAACAGATTGATTTATGTCTTGCTGCGAATCGACTTGTGTTTGCGGATAGAGCAGCGGCTGCGACGTAGACGTGTGGATGGTGTCAGTAGCAGTTACTTGATTTTTCGGAGCAATAGGAAACGATGCGTGGGGCGTTGATGAAGTGGTGAGTGTTGGGGCTGTTGACGGCGGTGTACTGTGCCAGAAAAATCCGACAACTGAATTCCAGAATGACGAAAGCGTGTTCGTCACCCCGTTAACGGTATCCCCCACGGCAGCAACGAATGAAGATGACACTGATGACAGTGCGCTTGGGGCAGAACTCTCTATAGGACTAGAAGTTGGTGTTGGAATGGCCGCGCTCGAGGGGGTTTTTTCAGCTGCGTAGACGTTTCCGGATATGAAAAAAGCGATGAGCACGACAATGATCACCACTCGGGCCATACTTTGTGTATATTTTTGTCTAGGTGACTTCATTGGGCCACCATCATTATATCATCAGATTGTTATACAAATATAGGGTAAACTGTTGATAAATATCCTTATTTTAGGGGGGAAATGCAAAAAATCTCGCTTTAGGCAAAACCGGGGAAAAAGTCTTTTTTGATGTGCGAACGGTGAACACCGAGACCGCGTAGCACCTCGTCAAAATGCACCACCATAACCCGCGGACCGGAGAGATAAAAAATGCGCTCGGCAAAATCGGGAATTTCTCTGGTAATCATTTTTGCGTCAATGAAACCACGTTCACCGCGCCAGGTGGGCGGAATAGTGTCTTCATCGGTGAGCGTATAAATTGTTTTAATGCCCAGCTGCTCGTAAGCAGTATCGAGCACATCAGTGTAAGCAATGTCGGCAATAGTTTTATTTGAGTAGAGCATCACAATATCGCGCTCTTCATCACGATCAATGAGAAACTTCAACATACTGCGAAACGGCGTGATGCCGATGCCGCCCGCAATGAAGGCGAGTTTTTTCTTTCGGTTGTAAGGTAGTGTGAATTCACCGGCTCGTTGCGACGCAATGATGGTGTCGCGCGGACGCATCGCCGCGAGCTGCCGTTTGAAACTACTCGGATTGGGATAAAATTTTACGCCGAGCATAATGTCGGATTCGGTCGGCGCCGAAGCCACGGTAAAGTAGCGACGATTACCACGACTATCTGCTCCCCGCGCGGGAAGCGTCCATTCAAGATACTGCCCGGGCGCAAAAGCGAGCGGCCGCGGACTACTAAAAACGAAATGATAGGTGTCATGAGCCACCTTCTGGATTTTTTTCAACTGCAAGATGAGCCGATCTTTCGGACTCACCAGATACGCAAACACGTTCCCCGCCACCAGCGCCAACTCCGGAGCAATATAGAAATTCCCCACGTGTACCGCTGGCGCAAAAAGAAACCCGACAATACCGCCGTAGATAATTCGACGCCAGCGTGTTGGCGGCGATGTCAACGGTTCGGTCAACATAACGGTCGCAAAAAATATAATTGGTGAATCAGCGACCGCTTGTCCCCAATTCACCACGGTGCCAAATAGACCAGCAAAAGGAGTCAAGGCCATCGTGATAGCGGCCACCGCACCGAAACTAATAACGAGATCGAAGCGACGAATTTTTCTGGTAATCAGAAGACCTCCGATGATAACGAATGGCAGGGCGGCCTTGGTGCCAATCCACCAGCTCGCCGGCATACCAAAAGCAAAACCGGTAATCACCATAGCAATCGCCGCCGGGTTAAAAATATGCTTTCGACCAATAGCTAAAATATATTTTGATGCCATTGCAATCACTGAGGAAAGTATTGCGAGCGTAAAAAATATACCATCGCTCGGTGAACGCGGCGGTGACACAATGAGGGCTAAGATAAGCGCTGTAATGTACACTGATTCCACATTTGCCGGCACAGAAAACGCCCAGACAAAGAGCGCATTAGCCGCCACACACAGCACAGTAAAGAAAAATGCAGAGAAAATAATAGCGACGGGATTGTACGGTACAAGGTGCACCGCTCCTAACAGCGCCGTGATGCCGACGAGCCCAATGAGCACGTACAGCACCACTCGATACATCGTAATTTTGTCGAGAATATTGTCGATAAATTTAAGCATAGTTCGTAACATAGTTTTCAAAGCCGCTCGTCATAGTAGCGACACCATTATGATTAATCTGATATCCTTCGAAACCTGGTACCTGTTCAATGAATGAAATACCTTGCTGCCCCATCGCAAACGCCGCCGTGGCAAAGCGATCAGCTTCATAAATATTTGGCCCGATAACGCTGATACTCACCACGTCAGTGAGTTGTTCACTCCGCTGGTGTGGATTGTAAATATGTTGCCCGCGCAAATAGGTGCCGCTGGTCGCCACTCCTTCAGTGCTCACCGCCACAGTTTTAATAATTTCCTGATGCTGAAACGGGTTTCGTAAACCAATGCGCCACGGACCACCCGCGGCATTAGTACCGGCAACCTGAATATCACCGCCCGCTTCAATGCAAAAATTTTTACAGCCGCGCTCCGCCAAGATTTTCGCGGCATTGTGTATTGACCATCCTTTGACGAGCCCTGAAGGGTCCCATGAGCCGTCGCTCGCGCGAATGTCAAAGTAACCGTTGGTTGCTTGTTTTGTTTCTTCGGAAAGAGTAAAAATGGTTTTCATATCTTCGCTATATTCGGCTGGGGCAAGCTCACCTTTGTTGATACGACTAATTTCACTTGTTGGTTTATAGGTACTGAATTTTTCATCAACGTAAGTAAAATACTCGAACACCGCATCACTATCTGCCGCGGTTGCCTTTTCATCAACAATCGTCACGGTAATAGGCATACCCATCAACATTCGACTTTGTTGTAGCATATATTAACCGTTGCTTGCTTGTGAAAGAGCTGCAGCGAGAGACTGCATAAACGCGTCGCTCGACGCGGTCGCACCAGAAATTGAGTCTATCGTGGCACTCTGCGCTTGAATCGCCTCAGATTTCAGGTACGGCAGCGCCTCATTGTTAACCATAATGGAGTAGCTATGCGTTTGCGGATACTGCAACACATTTATTGCTGTAAGTTTGCCACCACTAATAACGGCCGCTACTTGCATTGGTCCGTAAAACGCATTGGTCGTTGGGCCAGTGTAGGTGCCATTTTTGTAGCGACTCGTGGGCACGGCAGCCGCCGGGGCGCTCGTGTTCGAAGCGGTAGTATTGTTTGTATTGCCGCTCGCCGTGCTCGAAGTGTTAGTAGTGTTTTGTGACGAGGAAGATGCCGCTGGTGTTGTGGGCGCGAGAGCGACCGTAGCAGGCCCTTGAATATGTTGTTACAAAATGTAGAGCACGATAGCTCCAACAACCACCGACGATACAATATATTTTTTCATAGTATATAACGCGCGAATAAATAATTCTTACACGTTTATACTACGAAGCAACATATTTTTTATTTCAATTCAGTACAAATACTTACTAAAATTGGTCGGTAGGAAGCGGTTCAACGCCCTGTGCTTCGATACGGCCGTCGACAAGCGGACCAAACACGTAGACTCGTTCACCAAGCGAGAATGGTCCGGAACCAGGAGGAAGCACCACCGTCCAAGTACCATCATCACCATCACGATCACTATCTTGATGCGTAAGAGTAATCTGCCCCGGTGCCAGCGCTATGATTGATCCACGAAAGACACCTTGGCTGGCATGACAATCACGAATACTTTCATAAACACTACCGACAATAGGCAGCTCTCCCTTGTTCGCCAGTCCCAAAAGCGTCGTATGTAGTGGAGTTAAGTTAATTAAAAACCCGAGCAGCGCGCTGCCACCGAAAATACCAACAAAAATTACAACGAGTGAGACGCGATAGCCAAGTTTAAATCCTTGCAGCAGCCACTCTAAAAGAACAAGTAACGCGATATCGATAATGAACGACGTCCACGGAAAAAGTTCAAAGAACGTGAGCACGCCTGCGCCACCGAAACCAAGAAGAAACTGCTCGCCACTCTCGTGAATACTAAAAAAGATGAAGCTCACCACAAACGTAGAGAGGAGAAAGGCGAGTACCGCCACGGTAATAGTCCCCACAAAACGCACCATGAAAAACGCGCGCGAATGCGAACGCACCGTTCCCTCCTCCACTTTTCGGAGAACGTTTTCTTGGATATCGTGAGCTATGCGGTTGTCGTTATGTTCGTTCATATGCACATTGTACGCTTATTCTTGATTAATCTCACGCTCAGGAATATGGCTCTTTAGAGCCTCGCGAGCGCGAGCGAGGCGAATACCGACCGTGCCGATAGGCACATGAAGAATGTCGGCAATTTCACGGTAGCTAAAATTCTCAAAATAGTAGAGATCGATGATTTCTCGATATGCGGGAGTCAGGTGTTCAAGACCCTTCTGTACTAGTACGCGCATTTCGGCATCTTCTTTCTCCTGCGGTGTCGGATCGTGGTACACCGGATGCGGTATGAGACGATCAAATTCAAAAAAACGCACCGATTCTTTATGCCGCCGTCGAATCGTATCAACAAAAATATTATGCGCGATGCGATATATCCACGGAGAAAATCGGCGGGTTGGATCAAAATCTTGGATGTTGCGATAGACCGTGATAAAAATATCTTGCACTAAGTCGTCGATGTCGGGTTCGCGAGGAAGGAGCCGCGCGCCGTACTGCAGCAACTTGCGGGTGTAGCGCTCCATCAGAAGGGCGAGCGCGTGGTGGTCGCCGCCCTGTAGGCGCGCGGCGAGTACTTCATCTGAAACATCTGACATACAATTACTATATCGTAAAAAAATAATGTACCGCCACTATCCCGCCATCCGAATAGCCACGTACATAACGACCATTCCCAAAACCGTCAAAACACTCGTCCAGAAACGTGGATGATTGTGATAACTTTCCGGCAACAATTCACTAGCCCCAATATACAAAAAGAAGCCACTAAAAAGGGCTAAAATAATAGCCAAGAATTGCTCGGGCACAGCAATGAGCGAAGCGACACCAATGCCCACCAAGGGAGCCAGTGCATCAGCAAGCAACCAGCGCCGAGCCGCTCGCGCATTGGTGCCCCCCGCCAAACTCAAATTCACCGTGTTAATACCATCAGAAAAATCGTGCACCAACACCGCCGTCGTCACCACCGCCCCCACCGCCGCCGACACCTGAAACGCAAAACCAATAGCGAGACCATCAAGAAAACTGTGGAACGTTAAACTACCCGCCCCCACATGTCCGCGTGCGGTCGTTTCTCTCCCGAGCACCGCCCGATCAAGCATCATATACACCACGAAACCAAACGCCAAAACTCCGGTGATAGTAAGGGGGGTGTAAAAATTTTTTCCTAAACTCAATGCTTCTGGTAACAAATCAAAAAAAGCCACCGCAAGGAGCGCGCCCGCCGTAAAACCCAATATCAAATGCAAATTGTCTTTCAAACGCAACGCGAGCGATCCACCAATAAAGGTCGCTATACCCGTTGCCACACCAATAAAAAATAGCATCATACTCAAAGCTATAGTAGCATATTTTGGCCTACTAGCACCACATAATCGGATGCTCTGTATTATCAACAATATTTATTGACTTTTTATTTATTCATGTTACAATGTAGTCTGTTTTTTGAAAGGAGCACAAAAAATGAATCGAATCGGAGAAGCTGTAATAGAGATTCGAAGACTCTACCGTGCCGGAATCCCCTTTGGGGTGGCACGGTTAAAAATTGAAAGGCGTTTTCGCCTCTCTGATGCAGAAATCAGAGAAGTGCGACGGCAACTTGGACACCTTGGAGGTGTAGCAAGTGCCGCCGCCCGTCGGCAAAAATTTTTTAGGACCCCCTAGAGGGTCCTTTTTGTTTGAAAAATATTTTTATAAAGACAAAAAGAAAAAGATGTTATACTAAATATGTATACTATGTCTGACACCCCTTCTCGTCCTCGTGGTGCTTATATTGTTGCAGTTGATATGGGCTATGGTCATCAACGCGCGGCATTTCCCCTCTTACGACTCGCAAAAGTACCGAGCGTATGGAACGTTACTGAACCATTTATTATTTCTGCCAATCGTTACCCAGGCATTCCCGAAAAGGACAACCTCATTTGGGGGAACATTGAGAGAACCTACGAGGGCGTATCACGTTTTGATAGTATCCCCTTTTTAGGTAAAAGAATTTTTCATTTGATGGATTACCTGCATCAGATTTCGCCGTTTTATCCACGACGAGATTTATCACGACCTACTCTGGAGCTCAAAGAAACATACAAATTAATTAATCGTACTGGGTGGGGCAAACATCTCATTGAAACATTAAATAACGAACCGCTACCACTTATTTGCACCTTTCCTGTTCCCGCTTTTTTTGCTGAAGAACATGGGTATCGCGGTGATATTTACTGTCTCTGCACTGATACTGACCTTGCACGCACCTGGGCACCGCGCAATCCAGCCCAAAGTCGTATTGTGTATTTAGCGCCGACAGTTCGCGCAAAGGAACGCTTAAAACTCTATGGCGTTAAACCAGAAAATATTATTATTAGCGGCTTTCCCCTACCAGAGATTGATAATCATACACGAGCTACTGCCCTTGATCGACGTATTATTGCACTTGATCCTCACGAGCGCTATCGAAAAAAATATGCAGGGCTTTTGGATTTATACGTTAAACGCACACTTAAAACTCCGACCACACCATCGAGTACAGCTCAAGTACCACCAGTCACTATCACGTTCTCTGTCGGCGGCGCTGGTGCCCAGTGGGAAATTGGCATTGCTATTCTTGAATCACTGCAACAACATATTAAAGCCGGTAAGGTGCGGCTCATCTTATCGGCTGGAGCTCTGCGACACGTTAAAGAAAAATTTGAGACGGCGATGCAACGTTGTGCAATTCCCATCGATAACAATATTATTTACGCTCCCAATAAATTTGAGTACTTTAGAAAATTTTCTGAAGCGATGCATAAAACTGATATTCTTTGGACAAAACCGAGTGAACTTTCTTTTTATACGGGTTTAGGATTGCCTATTATTATTGCTCCCCCGCTTGGTTCTCAAGAAGAATCGAATCGAGCATGGCTTCATATGGTTGGTGCTGGTACCGAGCAGTTTGATCCCCGCTATACCAACGAATGGTTGATGGATTGGATCGAGTCTGGTTGGCTCGCCGGCGCCGCAGTTAATGGACTTCTCAACACACCTAAAAAAGCAGTCCGACACATTGAAGATATTGTGTTGGGCGGCAAGCGTGAAGAAATTGAAGACATTCACTTTTTGTAGGCAGTGCGAGATCACCTTCAAACTTATTTAAAAACAACCATCAGATGATGGTTGTTTTTAAAGTATTTTTTAATATTTTTAATACCAGCCACTACCGTAATTATTGTAGTTGTTACCACCATAAGTACCATAGTTATTACCGCCGTAATTATTGTAGCTACCGCCATAGTTATAATTTTGGTATGAGTAATCTTCCCGAAGCGGGGACGGTGAATACCAAGGCGGGCACGGTGAATAGGTAAATGTTGGGGGCGGAACGTAGATAGGCGGTGGAGCATATACTACTGGCGGTGGCACGGGGTTATCACAACCACAATTATAATTACCGTAATCACCACCGCCGTAATTATTGTAGCTACCACCACCATAATTACCATAGTTATTACCGCCGTAATTATTGTAGCTACCACCACCATAATTACCGTAACCACCATAATTACCACCCCACGCTAATGCGTATTGGGTTGGCGCGATTAAAACACCTGTTGCCAGGATTGTTATAACCGCTACAAATATAGCTTTTCTAGTCATAACTTTATAAGTATAAATTATATTAATAAACTAACGAGCACAGAGAACAATGTTCTATGTAATTTATACCACTTTAAATAAAAAAGTCAACACGCGGCGCAATTAAGGCCTGGCTAATTCCCTATCGCAAAAATATGCTCAAGTAAAACTATTTATGATGAAACGCGAAGTAAGAATAAATAACACTGGTGAGAGCGGAAAGCAGAATGACCGCGACAAGAAGTCCAATACTCCAGGTACGCGGCATGAACGTGCCGATGTAGATAATGACACCGGCAATCATAAACACAGGACGAGCGAAGCGGTGTGTCTTTGCCCAATCTTCATCTGAAGAAAGTGTCCAGGGAGTTCGAACACCAAAAAACCAGTTACGGCGAATCTTTGGCAATAAAGCACCGACAATAAAAATGAGGACCGCAACCGCTGGTACTATCGAATGTAGTAGACTAATCTGCCAACCGAGCGCCCGCCCCAGCACGAGTGCGTAGCAATATGCAAGCACTGCTGAAAGTAAAATCCAAAAGAAATCATAGACGTAGCGAAAGCCGGGGAAACCTTTAGCGATTGGATCAATGTTAGGCAAAAGTGCCCAAAGACCCCAGAGAATGAGTAAGACAATCGGTATCCCGAAAGCCATCCGCTTACCTACATGCGGATATGCGATGACACCCGTCACAAAGGTGGCCAGCATGATAATGAAAATAAAGGCCCCCGAAACTTTTGGGTTCATGCAGTAAGTATAGCATACGCATCGAAAAAAAACGCAAGCACAGCTAGGAAAAACCTAACCGCGTATTTTTTTTGCTAACTTTTCGAGCTCGGTATCGTCGGCTCTTTTACTATCGTGCGAAGAAATGTAACCTTCATATTTCTTGAAAAATGTGTCGAGAGAAGACTTTTTGGGGTGCCACGTCGCGTCTTTAGTGCCATGCATCGGAAAAAGTTTTGCGTGCGCGTGGTTGACGCCAAATCCTTCAAGCATCAGGCCCGTTCTGCCGACATCATCTAATTTTTGATCGAGCAGTTTTCCTACCTTACCCGCCGCAATTACGAGACCAGCTTGTACATCTTCAGGTAAATCAAAAATATAGCTTGGGTAGTGTTGCTTCGTCACCACCACTGAAAAACCTTCGGTGTTAGGAAAAATAGAAAGAAAAGCCAGGTGGCGCTCATCCTCCCCTATTTTATGACACGGCGCTTCGCCCCGCACAATTTTGCAAAAAATACATTCGTCCATAGCTCTATAGTAGCATGAATATTGGGCGAGATTCAGTATACAAAAAACTCTTTCAGAAACATTGTTAGCGCCCCTTGACAAAAGAGCTAGCTCGTGGCGACTGCGGGTCAGGGAGGGTACTCGAACCGCTTTAGACCAATAATATCATTACTCGTATAGTTTTTTGTACTTTTCGAATTTCTCTTGAGACAAATCTTTAAAGATATTTTTCTCAAATACTTGAACTTTTTCATAAAGTTCATCATTAGGGTAGCGCGGCCAAATGTGAACATGTAAATGACCGACCTTTAAGCGACCATTAGGAATGAATGGCCGATAATGTTCTGAAATATCACAACCTGGCGATATTTTTTTAACAACAAATTCTTGCAGCGCAGCAACTTCATCAAAAAGTTCATTTCTTTCAGTTTTTGTGAGCTCACTTATTTTTTCAATATGACGCTTTGGAATTACTAATAGATGACCTGGCATCAAACATGGATTACTTAGAACCGAAAAAGTATTTTTCGTTTCTCTAACGATTCGTTCCGTACGCTGATTTATGATCGCACAGAAAGGACAATCTGTAGTTTTTGATTTCATATAATGAGTAAATTTATCGGACTGACCGTCTGGGAGGGTATTCGAACTATTTTAGCTGCTAACGTCGATTCTACAGCTTAGCGTACTCTTCTTCAAGTAACGCCAGATTATTGTCTTTTTGCTTTTTCCGAAATACTTGGGCTGATTTTGTTTTCCACTGGTGATTTTTTAACAACTCTAGAGCAAAAGCGAAAAATTTTTTCTTTACCTCTGAATTTGACAGATCCAAGTTCAATTCTTGAGCAACGTCCATTCTTTTCTCCAAATAATCTTGCCTACCAAAGTTGCTGACATCACCATCCAAAACATATCCGGAGTGACTTCTTTGTTGGAGAAGAAATGGTCTACCGTCTTTCATGACCATTTGCGTATCTAAAATTATGGCAACGACCTCATCTCTCTGCTCTTCTGATAGGGTTTTAAATGCCTGACTACCCTTAAACAACTCTACCGCCACAGGTTCATTGTTTTCGTACCTTTGCACATAGCCGACATCATGCCACGCCGCTGCTATGGCCTGAAGTTTGATTGCTTCCTCATCCAATCCGTCTGCCACAGCAAACAAAATAGTTTCTCTTAAAACATCAAGCGTGTGATCTTTATTGTGGTATTTCAGATTTTTCGGGAGTGAATCGAGTAAATTCAGAGCTTCGGAAATCTCCGGCTCTTTAAGAAGCTCGTTGTAGATTTTCATCGCCTCCAGACGAACCTCTTCTTCGTTCGGCAGATTTTGTTTTACGGATTCCATACTATTTTCTATCTTATTATATACGTTATGTAAATTGGCTGGCCGCGTGGGAGGGTATTCGAACGGAAATCTATAACAAATCCTTAAATTTTTCTAGATCTTCGCTTTGCTCTTTTTCGTCTTTTGACCGGTGAACCGCGTTGCGAAAGTATTTCCTACCATCTGAAGTTTTTCGACCAACGTGCTCACCAAAAACATATCTGATACTTTGTTCATCACATTGGGCCGGATTAGTATTTTCGCCCGTTACTGTAATAACCTTTTTTAGAACATCGTCACCGCCTCTGACAAGCACGATTTCCGATGGACCGGCATTAAAATGACGTAGGGTTTCTTTTTCAATGGTCTTGGGTAACTCTTTATACATCGTACCGATCACAAATTTGTCCGGCAATCTTTTTGCTACTTTTTTGACGACATACAAGCCAGACCCTTCAAGTCTCTTTATAATCTCACCTTCTTTTTTAAAAGCGTCAGGTTTTATCACCACCATGGCCAAACCAGTTTCCGGACTAACCACAACATCCGACGCCTCTATGAAATTCTCCGATTCACTGCCGTTTTCTTGATTTGCGTTCAGTTTTTCCATGATTTATTCAAAAGTATCAAATGTTACCGTTCTGATTTTGTCCAAATCGAAACCATATTTCTTGAAAACAACCCTCGGATCCCCATCAAATCGGTCTTCCCAATTAAATCCCAATTTCTCGGCAATACCTTTTACGTTTTCAGCCGAGTCCCCTTCTATTTCAACATACACGGGAATTTTCGGCCAAGTATCGATATCGATCACCGCCCCATCTAGCTCAAATGAATGCCGATATTTTTCAATCGTTCTGTAGGCAATCAACCCTATCGCTTCTAAAAAAGATTTTACCTCTGCAATGTTTGGAATCTTGAATTCGATTTCTTGAACACCTTCAATGGTTTTCTCTTTATTGTTTTTAAATATCAATTTTATATCGTCTCCCTTTCTCCTTATTTTTACGAGTTTACCATCTTTCATCCAGGTTAAATATTTATCGTAGAATATTATTTCATCCAATTTAACTTCTCCTTTATCTGCCGCGCCCAACGCCTGTAATGTAACGATCAGGTGATTTTTATTTATCTCTAAAAATCTTGTTTCTATTTCTGTCTTCATAGAGTAATCATATCATTTTACAGGCTGCCATCTCGGGGACTCGAACGCGTCTCGAGCGCTGCTCAAGATTATACTATGTAAAATATGTCATCCATCCTAAAAAACAATCTCATACTTTTTAGTAACGCCATACGCCCCATTTATAATGAGGTAGGTGTGTTTATTATCACTAAACATCTTTAATTCGAATGGTAAAGTCGCTACACCGTTAACCTCCCCCACCACTTTAGCATTCTTGATTAAATACATTGTTGTGCCGTTATTACTTACAGTAAAAACATTCCCCCTTCTATCTGCATACATAGCATTTCCTTCTTCTCCCAAATAATCGTAATTCTCGATACTTTCACTGAGGTCGCCAATTATTTTTATAGCATTGTTACCATGGAGATAGTATAGGGTTGAGATATCGCAAGTGGTAAACGAGCAACCACTTGGGTTAACGGTGGTTGTGATATAGGTAGTTGAACCAATCTTATACAAATAGGCGTCGTTTGAGTTTAGGCCATTTATATAGCTTGTGGGATTCCCACGAATAAACGCTGTTTTATTTGGAAAAGATTCATAAGGAATGAGTGGAGGTAATTCATTTTTAGAATTTATTGAAGTGACCGAGGGAAGAGAGACATTAGTAGGAACCAGAGTAATTGTAACCTGATTGACAATACTGTTTGTATTAAATGAGAAATATATATAAGTAGCAACAATTACAACTAGTAACGCAACAAGAATAGTCAAAATTAATCTTGTCCGATTTACAAAAGAAACTTTCATTATAAGAATAGTATCGAATTTTCTCCCATGATTACACACGTAGTACTTTTCTATGGAATTTGAACACCTGTTCAAGCACCTCTTGGTAAAATAGCTAGCTCGTGGTGGCTGGCCGTCTGGGACGGGTATTCGAACCAAATTATTATACCTGATTCCGACCCATAGATTTAGCACCAATATCTTTTCTATATTGCATACCAGAGAAAGACAGCGACTGAAGACTTGCGTACGCACTCGAAAGCGCTTCTGATAAATTATTCCCGATTGCCGTAATACCCAAAACTCGCCCGCCATTTGTTACTATTTTATCTCCGCGTGTTTTTGTGCCAGCATGGAAAATAACGATGTCATTATTTCCGGGAATGTCTAATCCTTTTATCACTTTATCTTTTTCATAGGCTGCCGGGTATCCGCCTGACGTGCAAACAACGCAACACGAATATTTTTTTGACCATTGAATCTGTTTCGATGCGATATTCCCCTCTGAACAAGCGATGAGAATGTCGAGTAAGTCTGCGTCAAGAATGCGCATATACGATTGGGTTTCTGGATCGCCGAAACGAGCGTTGAATTCGATAACTTTCGGACCCGTTTTCGTTATCATTATTCCTGGATACAAAATACCCCTGAAAGTTCTACCTCTCTTTTTAAGAGCCTGCAGCGTCGGTAGAACTATCTTCTCTTCTATTTCTTTCATCTGATCTTTGGTAACCCAAGGGACGGGCGCAATTGTTCCCATACCGCCGGTGTTTGGACCGCTGTCGCCGTCAAATATTCTTTTATGGTCTTGAGAAGAAGGAAAAAGTACCGCATTGGTTCCATCGCAAAAAGCGTGTACGGAAATTTCCTGTCCTTTAAGGCACTCTTCGATGATTACTTCGCTCCCCGCCTTACCAAATACTTTATCTTCCATTATTTCCTTAAGTGCTTTTTTTGCTTGAATTACATCTTCCGCAATTATGACTCCCTTACCCAAAGCCAGACCATTGGCTTTTATAACTAACGGGAATTGTCGATGTTTGATATAGGAATCGGCTTCAACAAAATTATTAAAAATCTTGAAAGAGGCAGTCGGTATACCCTCTTCTTGCATTAAATTTTTCGCAAATGATTTTGACCATTCAATCTCTGCAGCTGCCTTGGTCGGGCCAAAAACAGTGATTCCGATTTTTTGGATTTTATCAACGATGCCTTCCGCGAGATATGCATCAGGCCCGATGACTACTAAATCTATTGGATTGCTTTTTAGCCAATCAATTATTTCGCGAGTTTCAGAAATCGGTATATTTGTCGCCAGAGCAGAAGTACCAGCATTCCCGGGCGCGACAAAAATTTTTGTAACTCTGGGAGACTGCTGTAGTTTCCAAACAAGAGCGTGTTCTCGTCCACCGCTTCCAACAACCAAGATATTCATACACATATTTTATCATTTAGAGATAAGATTATGTGTACATTGAACGGTGACTGCCGTGTGTTACAGGACTGGAATCTATTTTTTATTAAAAGGATCTGGAAAACTAATATAGGCCCTTACCATTCCATTTCCGTCAGAATTCAATCTGAAAGTCCCATCTTTATCTTCAATAACCTCTAAAACCAAATTTCTCTTAGACATGAGATCATCCGGAATAGATTTGTCGAGATGGTGATCTTGAATATCATTTTTTGACTTTACCATAACGTAATCCTTGTTTATTCCTTCAATCTCGTCAACATCGAACTGGTGAGTTCCTTTATCCGCATGACGATATTGTCTAAAATCAACTTGATCACCTTCAATAAAAGCTACACCGCTGGCTAACACATTTTTTAATTTTTGATTTTTGACACCTCTGGAATCTTTATAATTTTGAATGTAGAATCCTAATTTGATTTTTTGTGGAAATAAAATAGAAATTTGCTTTCGAATTTTTTCGAACTCATCTTTATTGTTTTTATTTTTCCTGGGATTCATTGGTTGATCGTCTGGGCGGGTATCTGAACTATTTTAAGCCATTAAACCTTCAATACGCCTGATTCTTTGAGTTCAGCTTCTACTTGAGCAAGGAATTTCTTTAGAAACGATGTGCGTCGTTTTGCTATTCTCTTGGCAAAAGCGGTGTGAAGCCTTGTATCAGCGATCAATAAACGCCGGTAAAATAAGCCGATTCCGGAAGGAAAATCTTTTTCGTTTTTTTCATAGAAAGGGTTTTTATGATTGTAAAATGACCTGTTCATCTGCCCGCCGGAAGAAAACGTTCGCATAATTGATAGCGCCCCCATTGACTCAAGCAAATCTGCGTCTTGAAGAACCTTTGGTTCTAAAAGCTCAGGAACTATTCCTTTTGTGAAAGAGCATTGCCGAATGCATGTTTCAACATCTTTAATCTTGTGTTCAGGATATCCATTGGTTTTTTTAAGAATAGATGCGGCAACTTCCGCGCTTTCATTTGATTCGTTTTTGCTTTGTGGAGAATTCTTACGATATACCACTGTGTCATGAAAAAGTGCCGCTGGGATTACCACATCCAGATCTGCTCCGACGCTTTTACTGATTTTAATGGCGACATTCAAGACACGTCTGATATGCTCAAAATCATGAGACGGGTCATCTTTTGTTTGCCGTTCTCTCGCGACTAATTCCAATTTTTTCAATATTTTTTTATTCATGTTTCTACGGACTGCCCTCTCGGGGACTCGAACGCGTCTCGAGCGCTGCTCAAATACCGCGAGGAACAAGAGCACCTGCTCAGTCACCTCTTGACAAATGAGCTAGCTCGTGGTGGCTGCGGGTCAGGGACTCGAACCCCAATACCATGCTCCAGAGGCATGTGTCCTACCATTAGACGAACCCGCAAGATGAGACTACACAATACTGGAAACGGCGCTTTTGTTCAAGAGTCGGCGCGCTGAGAGGGAGGCGACATTAGCAGGCTTAGTAGCAAGCGCGGCTTTTGAGATACGCGTAGCTTTGACTGGCTTGGCTGATTTTCTTGATTGATTTTTTGTGGAGGTCGGCGACTTGGTGGCGCGTTCGCGCTTCAGCGCGGCGGCGATGAATGCATTGAAAAGCGGATGCGGCGAAAGGGGGCGGGCTTTGAACTCCGGATGAAATTGGGTGCCGAGCATAAAAGGATGTTCTTCACGGGCCAGCTCGGCAATTTCCATCAGGGTGTCGTCGGGCGATGTACCTGAGAACACAAGACCGGCAGCAGCGAGCTTATTGATGAATGCCGGATTTACTTCGTAGCGATGACGGTGACGCTCGGAAATACGATCGCGACCATACGCTTCGCGCGCTATAGTACCGCGCTTCAATTTTGCCGGATAGGCACCGAGGCGCATCGTGGCGCCGTAGTGACCACTCGCCAAAAGTTTCTTTTGGTCGGGCATAATGTCGATAATAGGTACGGGACTTTGCGGATCAACTTCAACAGTGTGAGCGTGACGCAGCTTTGCCACGTGCCGGGCATATTCAACCACCAAAAGCTGCATACCGTAGCAGAGACCAAAATAAGGAATTTTATGCTCACGCGCGTATCTAATAGCGCTGATTACCCCCTCGATACCTGAGGTGCCAAAACCGCCGGGCACGATGATGCCGTCGAAACGCGCAAGCTCGCTCACCTTACGCTCCCCCGTCTCGTATTCTTTAGCATTAATCCAGGTGAGCTTGGGCTGGGTATTTTGCCAATAGGCTGAAAATTTCACCGCTTCAATCACCGAAAGATACGCATCAGAAAGCACAAAGTCACCTGAATCAAAATACTTCCCCACGACGGCAATGTTGACGTCGCGATTGCCGTTCTTAGTTTTCGCGACAAATTTTCGCCAAGGAGCGAGTGCCGCGCCATTGTGTTTCGGCTTCATCCGTAAGACGTCGAGAATAGTTTCGCCGATGTGGTCTTTTTCAAAATTAACGGGAACATCGTAAATAGAATCAATGTCGGGCGCGGAAATTACCCGGTCGCCATGAATGTTGCACGACACACCGATTTTTTCTTTACGCCGCGCATCAAGCGGATGGGTGGAGCGAGCGATGATAATGTCTGGCTGGATACCGTAGCTATTCAGCATACGCACCGCCGTCTGCGTTGGTTTTGTTTTCATTTCGCCAAGCTTCGAGGGTACCGGCAAAAAGCTCACCAAAATAAAGCACACGCTTTCCGGCTGACGCAGACGCAAGATGCGCGCCGCTTCGAGAAAGAGCATGTTTTGATAGTCGCCCACCGTGCCGCCGATTTCCACGAGCGAAATATCAGAGCGAGTTTTATCAGCTGCCGCGACAATGCGCCGCACGATTTCGCCGGTAATATGCGGGATAGCTTCCACACATTTGCCGCCATAGCCGAGATTGCGCTCACGCTCGATGACGTGCTTATAAATCATGCCGCTCGTCATATAATCTTCCGGCGTTAAATCGAGTTCCAAAAAGCGCTCGTAATTGCCCATGTCTTGATCAGTCTCGAGACCAGAGTCGAGCACAAACACTTCACCGTGCTCCGTCGGATTCATCGTGCCGGCATCCACATTTAAATAAGGGTCAATCTTGATTGGATTGACCCGGAAACCTTTTGCGTGGAGAATTTGGCCGATAGCGGAGGTGGCGATACCTTTGCCCACGCCGGACATAACGCCTCCGATAACAAAAACGTATTTGTGATGTTTGCTCATACTTTAAGATAGCGGCGCACGGCCAGCCAACTAGAAATCGCTCCAATTATAATACCGCTCGCCAAAAGCACAAGGAACACTTGGCTGAAATTAGCGAGATAATAATTGAAAATATTGAAACCGATAAAGAAAGTGGTAGTGGCTTGAGCCAGGTAATAGGTTGCTGGATACAAAGCCACCGCAGCAAGAATAGCCGAGACAAGTCCACACATAATACCCACAATAACAAACGGTCCACGCACAAAACGTGAACTGGCGCCGACCAGTCGCTCCACGGCGATTTCTTCGCGTGACGCGTGAATAGCCAGGCGAATGGTATTGTAGGTGATGAGAAGTGAGATGGCCACCATGAGAGCAATGATGATAATGGCCAGTCGCCGCCCGCCGTCAATAATTGCCGTTAACTTATTAATCGCGGCCTGATTTTGATTGTAATTAACCGTATCGATAATCGGTAAGCCGTTTGTCGGCGACACGCTTTGCGATTGCAAGAACGAGGCAATATCCGCATACTGCGACGGATCTTTTGCTTTAATGTTAAGCTCGGCGCCAAGAGGATTGCCGTTAATTTCATCGAGGGCCTGGAGCGTTAGCTCGTCGGTCGCGTGACGCTGCTTAAAATTAGCCAGGGCCTGGTCAGCGGAAATGTAGGTGCTCGTCGCCACTTCCGGCAGCGCGTCGACTGATTTTTGCAAAGCAAGTTCATCGCTCGTTGAAGCAGTCGTAACAAAATACACGGTAATATCAACCTGATTTTTTATTTGATTAAGGGTGGCCCCAAAAATAATACTAAAAAAGAGACTAGCAATAATAACCAAGAGTGTCACGGTCATCACCACAATCGACGAAAGTGACACAAAACCGTTGCGCCAAAAACCAACAAAACCGGCTTTTATGATTCGTTTATTGGTGGTCCAAAACATAGTAGTTAAAGAAATTGTATACGATATTTAAAAAACGTACCTACCATTACGATCATCACGAATTATTCGACCAGCTTCCATAGAAATCACTCGGCCACCAACTGAATCGATGACACCGCGATTGTGAGTGGTGAGCAAGACCGTCGTGCCAAGATCATTAATTTTTTTAAGAATTTGCACGATATCGTAGGTGTTCACGGGATCAAGATTACCCGTCGGCTCATCAGCCACAAGCACATCGGGCTGGTTGACGATAGCTCGGGCGATAGCCACGCGCTGCTTTTCCCCACCGGAAAGCTGGTGCGGAAAATTCCACATCTTCTCACCTAAATCCACTAATTCGAGTACGTGCGGCACATCCGACTGGATTTCTGCATCGGGCCGGCCGGCTGCCTCCATAGCAAAAGCAATATTTTCAAATGCGGTTTTATAGGGAAGCAAACGAAAATCTTGGAATACCACACCAACACGCCGCCGATAGAGATTCATTTCATTGCGGCGCAGGTCGTGAATATCAACTGACTGAAAATACACTTTACCATCAGTAGGCCGCTCTTCAGCGAGAAGCATCTTGATGAGTGTTGTCTTCCCCGCTCCTGAATGGCCAACGATAGAAACGAACTCTTGCGGATCTACCGCGAGCGTCACGCCATCTAGAGCTATGGAACTGTCAGCGTATTGTTTGGAGACGTTATCGAAATAAATCATACCGCCCTCTTATTGTAACCGCTTCTTCAGATAAATCAAAGGAAGTAATTTAGAGGCTTCGTTCAGCCTCAATAAATTCATCTAAATCGCCATCGAGCACGCGCTCGGCGTCATGGACCTCAACGTCGGTGCGATGGTCTTTCACGAGTTTGTAGGGGTGCAACACGTAGGAGCGGATTTGGTTGCCCCATTCTATGTCGGTAGTTGCACTCACTTGCATCCCCTTTTCTTTTGCCAAACGTTCGGCTTCCGCACGCTTGTAGAGTTTACCCTTGAGAATCGCCAGAGCGCGCTCGCGATTTTGAGCTTGAGAGCGTTCGCTCGCCACGTGCACGGAAATGTTGGTGGGAATGTGTACCACGCGCACCGCGGTTTCTCGTTTGTTCACGTTCTGCCCGCCCGGTCCACCGGCTCGCGCAAATTCCACACGTATGTCTTCTGGTCGGATGATAATGGGCGGCTCTTTGTCGAATTTTGGCACCACTTCAACGAGTGAGAACGAGGTGTGTCGCAACTGCTTAGCATTAAACGGCGAAATGCGTACCAGGCGATGGACGCCCGATTCGTTTTTGAGGGTACCGTAGGCGCCGCGGCCGGCGACGTCAAAGGTGATATTGCGAAAGCCGCCGTGATCATTTTCATTTTGGTGCACCACGCTCCACTGCCAGCCGCGGCGCTCAATAAATTTTCGATACATTGCAAAGAGCATTGCCGAAAAATCTTCCGCATCATCGCCCCCCGCTCCTGAAAGGATAGACACCACCGCGCTGCCGCCATCATACGGGCCAGCCGACGGATTTTCCGCTCGCACCTTAAGCTCTTGCAGCTCCTTTATCGTCGCCTGCGCTCGCGTTTTGTCAGCCCAAAAATCTGGCGAACTCATCGAGGCTTCAAGCTCGGCAATTTTTTTACGAATTTCATCCGTAGACATCGTCATTGAAATGTACCCTAAATTAGCGTATGCTGCCAGTAGGAGGTCATGCACCATTTTATGGAAAGGAGGTTGCTATGGCTTTACAAGCTCATATCGTTAGCGAACTAGGAGACGGAGATCCTTGGCGAGCAATTATTGTTGGCCTCGTGCAAAAACCAGATCCTGGCAGCACATTTGCTACCGCAACAAGCGACGTTCGTCACTTACCGGCCAACGAGCTATTACAAACGTTATTTGCTCGTGGCTACGAAGGTCTACTCTTCTCCCAAGCAGAGCAGCTTGGAAAAAGAGGCGAACTCATCGGCGGAATATTCTGGCAAGAGCATCGTGCCAACGGCACCTACACCTGGAAAGTGTTTCGGCTCATAGTAGACGAGAATTTCCGACAGCAAGGCTATGGCTGTCAGCAAGTCGAGATCTTTTTACGACACGCACACGACCGCCACGTACACAACATTTACCTCGGCGCGGGCGGCAGCGAAATCATCAAACGCATTTTTCAGAAAATTAAAAGTGGTGAGATTGCGTTACCATTTTCCCTACAATGTGAGGAAAGGGATTATTCCATTACACTCTAAAGCAATCTTCAATCAGCTCGTCCCTTCTCGGGACGAGCTGATTTTATTTTATACATAAAAAAAATCTCCGACCACACCTTCTCAAGCAGCGAGGGGTGGGGCCGGAGAAACCAGGAACCAAATCCACCGGAGACACCGGTCGTGGTATCCTGGGCGGAAGGAAACACCTTCCAAGCGAAGCTTAAATCTCCCCATCCTGCCATCGCTTCTGATAGCAGGGTTTCGTAGATGGTCCCAAACCGCCTAAGACCTATCTAGCACGAGCATGTGCAGGGTAAGAAATCTGCCGGGAGTTGTCAGTTCCCATACTCGTGGGAGCAGGTACTATACTACTCAAATATATTTAAAAAGTAAAGGAGCCAGCGGCCGGAATCGAACCGGCGACCTACGCGTTACGAGTGCGTTGCTCTACCAACTGAGCTACGCTGGCATAGTATTGTGCTACCACGATTGCACAAAATTTTGCTCAAAGAGGCCAGTCGTAACGCTACTATGTGCAGCGGTATGCGTGACCGTTCCAAAAGCAAACACGAGCGCTAGAATAATACCAAGTATCAGAAAAATAACCAGCCAAAGACGGGCGGTTTTTTCATCACTGGGTTGCGCCACTGGTTTGGCACTTCGAACGTCCTGATAAAACTCAAACAGATAGCACAGTAGCCAGGGCACAATCAGAAACGCTTCAACGAGCTGCTGGAAAAGCATAATACTCCACGACGACGCGTGCATCGTTGAGAAAGAGCCGAAGATCAGTGCAAGAATAAAATTGATCACCGACATAACAACCAAACTCAAGAAAAGCGCCACGAGCAACCGCCACAAGCTTGCCCACCAACGGCCGGTTATGTACCCCCACGAGCGAGTAAACGCCGGCAATCCCCGACTCCCCTCAACAACAAACACGAACGGCGTGAGCAGTAAATACACACCAAAAATTATGGCGGGTATCACAAAAAGTAAAGCGCCGCTCAAAAAAATAAAAATTTCAATCAGCACGAGCCACACATACGGGAAAAAAAGTTTCAGGGCAACGCGACCGTTATTAATAATATCGCCCGGCTCACGTTCAACGCCAGAAATAATTCGCACCTGCGCTAAATAGGAAAGGAGGAGAACAACCATTCCTACTATCGACAGAATAAGCCGCGACCACAGTGGTAACGCCGCATGAGAAAGCACCGCCATAAACCCTCCTAATGTCGAAATTACCAGCCAAGGAAATAATCCTGAGAACAGGCGCTTAAAGCGCTGCCACGCTCGCTCGATTAATTCAGCGACAGGAGTTAATGCACGTAGTGGTTGAGATTCGAATGTTTCTTCGGGCATATACATTAGTCTAAACGAATAAACCTTATTATACCACAGGGAGCCGTTGGTCGGGATTGAACCGACGACCTTCCCCTTACCATGGGGATGCTCTACCAACTGAGCTACAACGGCATGCGCAAGCACGCTGAAAATGAATAGTAGTATATTTTTTTTAATTATGCTAGCAGCCGCGCATATTCGGCAAAGGTAGCGGCGCGCATATGCTCAATACTAAAGAGTTCTGGTAGACGGATAGACGACGGTGACGATTCATGAAAAAATTTTACCATCGCCGCGGCTAGAGCTCGCGGATCCGCCGAGGGCACAAGATGAGCAACACCATCTGGCAGCATATCCGCAAGCTCGGAAATGCCACCCACACGACTCGCTATAAAAGGCCGCCCGGCGAGCAAAGCCTCGAGCAATACGTAAGGGAATCCTTCCTTGACTGATGGCAAGACAATGAGATCGAAGGCTGCCAAGTACCGATACGCGTCATCAACAGCGCCAACAAAAAATACTTGGTCGGTAATATCAAGCTCGCGCGCTTTCGCTTCTAGCGCACTGCGCAACGGTCCATCGCCAATGATAATCACCGGCACCTGGCGAATTTCATCACGCTCGGCCGCTATGCTGCGTATAAGCTTGACGGCCTCAAGAAGATAGACGAGTCCCTTCGTTGGATACAAACCAGCCACAACGCCAACCGCCCGCCGATTACTTGCCAGTGCCGTAACGTCAGCGGGTAATAAGCGACCAAGCACTTCCCGAGCCTGCGAAAAAGGTAGAATGCCCGCTTTTTTAGCTTGATCTACGCCATTATAAATTACTACGCTCCGACTATGAATGAGATTTTGCGCCTGGCCAACCGCTTCATCGCGCGCCGACACCGTAATAACCAAGTCACGAAAAAATGAGGCGATAAATTCGGAAATGCGATAGAACGTTTTTGTTAGTGTTGGTAGCGGCTCGGTCGTCACGAAACCGTGCACCGTGTACACCACCTTCACTCCCACGAAAGCAAGCTTTGCCGCCACCGCGCCAATACTGCCCGCCTTACTACTATGCAGATGTACAATATCCGGCTGCAATTTCCGAACGAGTCGAATAATCTGAATACACGCAAAAATATCAGCAAGTGGTCGCACCTCTCTTCGCAAGGCAGGAATAATGAGAAGGTCAGGCGACGTAGCTGGCCGCCCTGTTGGTCGGGCACCTAGTAATCGTGTTGGCAATGCTGTTCGAAATCCCGCCGCCCGTAATTCATCAAAAAGCCAACGACTTGCCACGGTGTCTTGTCGCCCCGTCGCCACCACCACCCCGTGCCCCGCTTCCCGCATCCCCACTGCAAGATCTACAACATTTTTTTGCGCCCCACCACACTCTCCCTGGGTAATAATATAAAGGATTTTCATGGGCAATTGCTTCAATTACTTATATTTATAGCGCACTTTTTTCTAAAACGCCAGAATAGCGACACAAAAAACAATAAAAATATGGCTTTGTATAGCGGTTGTTTTGTATAGAAAATTCCTTGACATAAATTTAATATATGATATAATTAATCCCAGAACAGCTCAGGGAATTGGTCTTTTAATGAAAGGAGTACACCATGAGCACGAAGAAAAATTGGATCCCCGCAGGGATCCTCGTGGCTGGCGCCGCGCTGATGTTAATGGGGTTGGGCGGTTGTGCAAACAACTGCAGAACCATTACAACAACCTGGACGGATGCCCGAAGTATTAACATCGGCGTCCCCACGGGTTCAGGGAATGCCCAGCTTCCTGCAGAAAAAGCAAGTGTAAATGGGCAAACGTACGGGGATGGGCCGATGTCGGTCAACATCCCCGGCGGCGGCAGTTGTTACGGAGCGCCAGCTCCGTCATACTGCCCACAACCGCAGTACCAACCTCAGCCACAGGTACGCGTAGTACCTGTGCCACAGGAGGAGTATCGGCAGCAGTGTCCGACGTGGACACCAGCTCCCCCGCCAATATATGTCCCACCCCCGACATATACCTACCGCTCGCCATGTTGGCGACGGTAAGTAAGAGTAAAGAAAGAGGGGTGAGGCGCGCGATTCCATAACGGAACTCGCGCGCTTTTTTAATACCAAAATATGTTATTATTTAAAAAAACAATTCACTATGTCAAAATCCTCCCCCGCTTTCACCCTCATCGAGCTTTTGGTAGTCATTGCCATCATCAGCTTGCTGGCAAGTATTGTATTTTTCTCGGTGAGTTCAGCAAAAGCAAAAGCGCGAGATGCTCAAAAAATAAGCGAGGTGGGACAGGTCCAGACTGCTTTAGAGCTCTACTATGAGAAAAATGGCACGATGCCACCTAATTACACCTGTAGTGGCACAACTCTGGCGTCGTGTACGATTACGAGTAACGTCAATGCTGTTTCTGGTTCTATGCAGCAAAACGTACTCGCCTACGAAGCAAGTATGAATCAGTTGGTGCAACAGGGAGACCTCGCGAGTATTCCTGCCAACCTTGATCAGAGTTACTCCTATTATAATTATGGAACAGATACACCCGTCGGAGCTGTTTTTAGTGCAACATTAGATGTCACCAATCCCGCAAATGTAACAGGACCCCAGTGTCGTATTAAAAACATAACGTCCCAGAGTCTTTACCCTAATTTGCCAAGCAGCGATATTGTGTTGTACCCAACGTGGGAAATGAATTCTGATCCGTGTATTATGGGTCTTCCTTGCAGAGGTTTTGCTGAAGGCGGAACGTACGGTATAAGTTTTGTTAACAACCAGAATGTTACTGAAAGTTGTACGTGGGGTTGGGAAGAAACGAGTAGCACTCCCGGTCCTATAATAACGAGTATAACTGGCAACTATTGTGGACCAGTTAAGGCAGCACAGCAATGCTCGGGAAATAATGTTTGTACTTGCAATCCCTACTAAACTAAATCCGTACGGATAATCCTAAAATCGTGGCGGGGCCGACGGGACTTGAACCCGCAACCTCTCGCGTGACAGGCGAGTGCTCTAACCAAGTTGAGCTACGACCCCAGTGTCGTCTAATCTATCAAATTTTTTCCGCGCCGACAATTTTATATAAAAGACCCATAAAAATAGGACTTCGCACACATCGATGTTTGCGCGAAGTCCTTTCGTTATGTCGATCCTCGTGGAAGAATCGGAATAACAGCTGCTGTCCGAGGAGTGCATCCGTAAGTACGGATGCTACGCTCAAACGCCTCTTGCGCTAGCTCTTCTTTAGTAGGTTCAAGCAGACGCTCAAACCAACTTCGAAGATCCACAGACTGCCCTTCTGACGAAGTCGAGTGACCTCTGTCAGAACCACGTTGAGCCGCCAGAGCGGCTTCGGCCGGCAGAATGCCAGCTCCCACAGTGAGATGAGACATACGCTACCCTTTCCTTGAATAGCCCATCGTGGAACAAATCGAAGAACATTATAGTTGAGGACGTCCATATCCCCAAACACTGCAAGGCTCTCGGTTCCACGATCACTTTGCATTATACTACGTAATACAAAAAAGGCAACTGTTTAAAAAGAAAATGGTGTCGGAGGTGGGGATCGAACCCACGACCCCGGGCTTATGAGTCCCGTGCTCTACCAACTGAGCTACTCCGACGACTGGCTGATACTAGCAGATTTTTGAAATTTTTGAAACGTGTGGCGGGGAGAAGAATCGAACTTCTTTCTTCAGGTTATGAGCCTGACGTGGTACCAGTCCACTACCCCGCTATAAAGTATTTAGTATACCAGAGAAAACAGATTCGGCAAATTTCTACACACTACCAAGTTCACGGAAGACAGCCTCAAAAAGAGATATGACACGACGTGCATCACGTTGCGTTAGCTCGAAACCTTGACCTTGGTGAGCGATGGCGTTGCGAATTCGATGCGCTTCCCACGCCGCGTTTAAGCTCGCAAAGGGTCGCTTTTCAGAATTTTTTAACTTATCACCCAGCGTATCACCGACGTAGCCGGCCCGATCAAGTGTTTCCTCTAGCACGATATCCGCTTCGAGAATCGCTAAACGCCAATCGCTCGGATTATCGGACACTGTATGCTCGAGCACTTTTTGCCAACGCGGATTTTGTTCAACTGTGCTGGACGGCAATACGGTAACCGGTTGACCGGTGGGCAGATTAGCGGGAACAAAAGAGACGCTACGAGCCGACTCGGAAACTATCGTGGAAACTTCTTCGTGGGATGCTTTTTTTTCAGCGGGATAGAGACTCTTACGCCACGCTTTACCTATTTCACTTGTACGAAACATAAAGTAACCGATAAAGATAAGAATGAAAAGCGACACACCATTAGAAAATGCGGTAAGTGTTTGAACTGTCCCTGTAATCCACATTCTCGTCGCGTCAAGAGCAGCCACAACACTTGGCTGCGCCGCGAGCCAGATATTAAACATGCTTTTTTTACCACCCGCAAAAAAACGCTCCGCGTGAATAGCAACGGCAAATACGATAATGGCTATCACCACCCACTCAACAGCATTTAAGCCCGACAAAAAAGTGGATTCTTTTGGTACGTCTTTTGTATCGTCCTTCTTTTCGTCACCATCGGCCATATGGCCAATTATACAACGTTACGCGTTATTCGCCTGTTCAAAAAGTTTGCCGATGGTGAATAAAATGTCTTCACGAGCATAGGGCGCGGTGAACTGAATACCGAGCGGCAGCTGCGCGCCATCGCGCTTTGCAAAACCCGACGGCACCGAGATGGCTGGTAAGGTAACGAGATTCGCGGACACGGTAAAAATATCGGCGAGATACATAGCGAGCGGATCGGCTGACTTCTCCCCTATTTTAAACGCTGGCGTTGGCGATGTTGGTGTCAAAATACAATCAACACCCTGGGCAAACACCGCCGCAAAATCACTTTTTAGTAACTCGCGTACCGCGGTGGCTTTGCCGTAGTAGGCGTCGTAGTAGCCGGTTGAGAGCACGTAAGTGCCGAGCATAATGCGACGGCGACTCTCCGCTCCGAAACCTTCGCGGCGCGTCGCCAAATATTCTTCGAGCAGGGTCGGCGCATCTTTGTGGAGGCCATAGCGCATCCCATCGAAACGAGCGAGGTTTGAAGAAACTTCAGCCGGCATTACCACGTAGTAGACGGCAAGAGAATATTTCAAATTCGGCAACGTGACATCGCGAATTTCTACGCCTGCCGATTTGAGAGCGGCCAGTGAAGTTTCAAAATTTTTCAACACGTCGGGGTCAACACCTTTTTCCAAAAAATCGCGCGGCACCCCGACAACCAATTTTTTATTGGCCACCGCGGGCGCTACGGGACGATCTATCGTGGTTGCATCTTTGGGGTCACGGCCGGCAATAGCATTAAAAAGTATTTCGGCATCAGCTACCGTTTTAGCGAGCGGACCGATTTGATCGAGCGAGGAAGCCATCGCCATAAGGCCAGAGCGTGACACTGCACCGTAGGTCGGTTTCAAACCGACCACACCGCAGAAGCTCGCTGGCTGGCGAATGGAACCACCAGTGTCGGAACCGAGCGCCGCCACCGCCAAGTCAGCAGCGACCGATGCCGCCGCCCCGCCCGAAGAGCCACCGGGCACCCGCGAAATATCGTGCGGATTTTTTGTCGGCCCCAGTGCTGAATTTTCCGTGGAGCCGCCCATAGCAAATTCATCCATATTGGTGCGCCCCAAAAAAACCGCGCCCTGCTTTTTGAGCCGGTCGATAACCGTGGCGTCGTAGCTCGCCGTATAGTTAGCGAGCATTTTTGACGCCGCCGAAGCAATTTTTCCTTTCAAGAGAATATTATCTTTTATCGAAATCGGAATTCCGGTGAGCGCCGCTTTTTTCCCAGCAGCGAGCAGCTGGTCGGCAGCCTTAGCTTGCTCACGCACATCATCATAGACTTCTAGATAGGCATTGAGTTTTGGATTTTCCTTGGCAATCCGGTCGAGATAGGCCTCGGCAAGTTCCACAGCCGAAACATCACCGCGATCAAGCAGCTCGCGAGCCTTGGCGATTGTTAAGTGAGCAAGATCAGATTTCATAGAATCTTTTTTACCTTTACATGTTGACCCTGACGCGCCGGTGCAGCAGCAAGTAAATCTTCCGAGTATGCACCGCGCTCATGCGGGGCTTCATCGGGACGCAAGACATTGCGCGCCGCGTTTGCATCAGCAGCTACCGCGTGCTGCTCGGCCGACACGTCTTGAAGTTGCTGCACATAGCCCAAAATATTTTCCATATCACCAGCGAGCGAAGTTTCTTCTTCGAGTGTCAATTTAATACGCGCCAGCGCCGCCAATTTTTTTACATCATCTGTGGATATCATAATAGCGACATAATAACACAAAATGGAATGTGAGCCAGATTCATCTTTTATTTAGATTTTCCTAAAAAATATTTTAGGATATCTGTGTTACGTTCGTACTATGAAGAAAACAATACATAATTATGCTTTCATAGATGGACAAAATCTTAATTTAGGTATTAAGAAACTGGGATGGAAACTGGATTATCGACGATTCAGAATTTATTTGCAAGAAAAATATCACGTTCAGAAAGCGTATCTGTTTATTGGATTTTTGCCGACCAATCAAAAACTATACACTTTTTTAGAAGAAATAAATTTTATCTTAAAATTCAAACCAACTATTCCAGATACTAATGGCTTTATAAAAGGTAATGTCGATGCTGACTTAGTTTTTCAAGTCCTTATTAATTGGCATCAATTTCATGGAGCAATTATTGTCTCTAGTGATGGAGATTTTTATTCTCTTGTTCGCCATCTTTACGAGCAAGGTAAATTGGAAAAATTAATAAGTGCCGATAAAGAACATTGTTCTATATTATTAAAGCAATCTGCTCAAGATAAAATACAATATATTGATCGCCTCAAAGAAAAACTTGCATATAAAAAAGCACTGCTTAAGGACGATACCTTAAGGAGTGCTTTTTCCTAGAAATTACATCTTTTATACTAGCAAAATTTTTTAAAAAGTCAAGAATTTCAAGAACGAAATAGCTGTAAAAATTCAGCTTCGGAAAGTATAGTAACACCGAGCGTGCGAGCTTTTTCGAGTTTAGAACCCGCGTCGCTCCCCGCTACCACGTAGTCGGTAGCGCCAGACACCGAGCTTGCCACCATACCACCGGCCGCCCGAATTTTATTTTTTGCATCGTCACGAGTCAAACTAGAAAGGCCACCGGTTAATACGAATGTTTTGCCAGCTACCGCCGAGGCAGTGGTTGCGGCACTGGCCGGCGTAACTTTTTCAATACGCACTCGCGCCAGCAGCTTTTCAATCAACAGAAGATTTCCTTCCGCCGCAAACCAGTCGACGATTGAGCGCGCGACGATATCGCCGATGCCGTCGATATTTTGCAAGGTTTCAAAAGTCGCCTGGCGCACCTTTTCTAAAGTACGAAAATGATCAGCGAGTAAATAAGCGGTCTCCTCGCCAACGTGATTAATAGAGAGCGCGATTAAAAAGCGAGCGAGCGAAACTTTTTTTGCATCCTTAATGGCAGTGATTAAATTGTCGGCCGAGAGTTCAGCAAAGCGCGGCACACTCAAAAGTTCTTCGCGGGTCAGATCAAAAATGTCGGCCAAATCAGAAATGAGTTCATGCTCAAGAAGCGCGTCGATCACCTTCGGTCCGCAGCCGTCGATATCGAATGCTGATTTAGCGACGGCGTGATAGAGGCGGCGACGACGCACCACGGGTGAATCGGGCGAAACGCAGCGCCAGGCCACCTGCCCGGGCACCCGCTCGATGCGCCCGTCGCCGCCGCATTCCGGCACGTGGGTTGGCCAGACAAAAGCGCCCGCGCCGCGCGGGCGCAAACTTTTCACCACCTCCACCACTTCAGGAATCACATCCCCCGCTTTTTGCAACACTACCGTGTCACCAACGCGCACGTCGAGTCGCCTTATTTCATCTTCATTGTGCAAGGTCGCCCGCGCCACTGTCGAGCCAGCCACCACCACCGGCCGCAAATGAGCCACCGGCGTCAACACACCCGTCCGACCAATTTGCAAGCGAATATCTTCCACCACCGTGGTCACCTGCTCCGGCGGAAATTTAAAAGCAATTCCCCAGCGCGGCGCCTTGCCAGTGTAGCCCAATACCTCTTGGTACGCGCGCTCATCAATTTTTACCACAACGCCATCAATCAAATAATCCTGCGACTCGCGCAATTTTGGATCGCCCCACTTTTTCCAATACGCAATCACCTCTTCAATCGTCGTACAGTGCGCAAAATTTTTATTTACTTTAAAACCAAGCTCGCCAAGTAAGCGCAACTCGTCAGATTGTCGGGCAGGAAACTTCTCACTCAAGCGATCGATATCATAGATGAACGTTTCCAAATGTCGCTCACGGGCTAGCCGCGGATCCAGCTGACGAATCGATCCAGCCGCTACGTTACGCGGATTAGCAAAGAGCGGTAAACCTTCAGCGGCACGCTTGGCATTGAGTGCCACCAGACGCTTCTTGCTCATCCATACTTCACCAACCGCAATAATATCGACTGGCTTGCGCAAGCGCAGCGGCACCGAGTCAATCGTTCGCACATTGGCCGTCACATCTTCCCCCACCGTGCCATCGCCACGCGTCGCTGCCCGCACCAACACGCCGCGCGTATACTCCAAAACAATTTTCAAGCCATCAATTTTAAGCTCGCAGGTGTACGTTGGCCGCGCGCCTTTCAAGAAGCGCTTCACTCGCTCATCAAATTCGCGAATGTCGTCCTCAGAGAAGGCATCATTGAATGACCACTGCGGCACCTTATGCGTCACTTTTACAAACGCTTCCAAGGGCTTACCCGAAACGCGCTGGGTTGGCGAATCGGGCGTGACGAGTGCTGGATACGCGACCTCAATATCCGCAAGCTCACGCTCCAGCGAGTCATACGCCTCGTCGGCCATCTTGGGCGCGTCTAAAACATGATAGCGATAGCGCGCCTCCTCAATCACCTCTTTTAATTTTTCATAGCGCGCCCGCGTCGCTGCCGGAATTTTTTCTTTCGAAGTAGCCTTTTGTATGCGCCCTTTCATGCGCCGAGTATACCATACCGTCACAAGCTAGGAACGTGTGCGCTGGGATTTTAAAATTGAAGGAAATTGGTACTGCCACCCGAAGACGATGCGGGAGTACAGGTAGAAGTTGGACTAAATGTTGCTGTTTGTGACCCGCTACTACCACCGCTATTCGTACAACTAACGGAATAAGTAGCACCACTTTGCGCACTCGTCGGAATTGTCTGACTGATAGCCGAGCCAAAAGTACTCGAGGGAGTGCCTGTATATGTTTGACTAAATGATGGACCAGTAACTGTGCACGAGACCGAGCCTTGACTAGACACATCAAGCGTAAGATTGGGATCTGAGCAGGTATTGCTGAATGAGAAGTTAGAAATGACTGGATTAAGTGGATTCACAGTGACAGTAGGCTGTTGGGTGGGTAATGTATTACCGTTTGTATCAACACAATTTTGGAGCATAAACGACACTGAAGCTGGACTGGTTCCTGTATTTGTCAATTTTACCGGCCACACACCACTTCCAACACCTGTTCCGTCATATGATACTGAAACACTTTGGGTACTGGGAGCGCTTGACCACGAGGACCATACGCCACTAGAATTTTTCCATAAAGCGCTGATACCTGATGAGGCAGTACTCCAAGAAAGATCACAGGTGAATGTGTCTCCTGATGTTGCGGCATATGCGGGAGCGGGTTCTAGACCAAGCGTCGCCAACATATTTTGCCACAAGGAAGGATGCGGCACGCGCATAGTAAGACCAGAGGGTGTCGTAAAATTCCACTGTAGATTAAAGGAGGTATTCGATGGAACCGGACTCGTTGGAGCAGTAAATGAGAATGTCGGCAAAACTGTAGTAATTGTTGAGGGTGCGGTAGCAGAATTACCGTTAGAGTCTGTACACGTCATCGAATAACTCGTATCTCCTAGTTGTGTAGGTGCCTCTGAAATAAGCGTATTAGGTGTAACTGTTTGAGAAGTACCACCACTTGATAGAGTACATGATGAAATAGTTGCAGGTGATGTTGCTGTTACCGTTGATGAAATAGAGGCACTCTGACCAAGAATGATTGTTTGACTGGTTGGGGTAAGGGTAACAGATGGTGGTGGGGGTGGGGGTGCACTTACCACATCAATACTTGCTGATGAACTCACATCGTTTCCACTAGAATCTACACACGTTATAGTATACGTTGATGTTCCCGTCTGAGAAGGCGTTACAGAAGCAGAACCATTCGTAGCACTAGAAGAAGAGAAAGCACTATTACATGATTGCACGTTTATTGATGTCCAAGTAAGCAAATCACTCGAGCCAAGTGTTATTGAAGAAGATGAAGCAGTAAGTGTCACTACGGGAACGGGCGGCACTGCACAATTACCGGGTATTGTTGTCGATATAGAAGTTCCGTAACTAACACCCGGATCATCCATACGGAGATAATAGGTGGTACCAGGTAAAAGATATAGATTACCTTGATTATTATTTGGCATAAAAAAGTTAGGATCATTGTAACCACCCGCTTCAATAAGTAATGGATAAATAGAAACTGCGTACGCCGTATTAATTTGCTCCCACCAGTAATTTGGTGATTGAAAATTATCAGTAGAAACATCTAGATTGTAATTAAGCCAACCTGCACTAACGAGAGTGGGGCCTGCATACGCACTACCTGGCAACCCAACCTGAATAGCGGGATAATTATTATCGTAAGGATTGCATTCTCCCTGAGCAGTGATTGATGATCCTGATGCCGGTGCAATAACATATACATTTAAATATCCATAGACTGTTGTATACACTGGAATGCCATTAGGTCCACCATTTAACCACGTATTAGTTATTGAAAATTTTACTTGATATGTCCCAGGAGTTGTGGGAGCAACGTACGTACCCGCATTAAGATAATCTGTCTGCGCATAAGTAGAATGATCTGTTGATGAAGCTTGGGCAGTAAAACTACTCTGAAAAGAGTTTGTTTGGCCATTAAACGTAGCACTGCCTGTTATCTGCTCAGCTGAATTAAGACAGGTGTTTGCATTTACAAAAAGAGGAACATCGAATGTCTCCCCCTCTCCTACGACAATACCATCACCAGCAGAACCCATTGGCCATCCGAGAGGATCGCCATAGAGAGTGATATCATCGGGAGTGAGGAGGTAATATCCTGGATAATAGTCGCCGTAAGTATTGACGATATTTGTATACGTCCAGCCATCAAAACACGCTCCCACCATACCTTGCGTACAAGCGTCAGTACTAAGTGTTTCAGCGTGTACAGGAGTTACGGAAGGAAATGTAAACATAATAACGACAAAGAGAATAGCAAGTGGAATTGCAGAACCACGCTTTTTCTTCCACCAGAGATATCCTATAAGGACACCGAGAATAGTCATCGAAGCAAGTAAATACCATAAACCCGTAAGTGAACTAGTGTGAGAAGCGAGAGCTGGGGGTGACACAGTAGTGTAGGTACTTAACACCTTACCATTTTTACTAATAACTACTTTAACAAAAAGACCTTGTCCCGCCTGTTCAGGAGTAAGAGTAACATTTTTTTTGACCGTACCGTTGAGTGATCCGGTCGTTGTAGCCTGAGAAAGTTTTGTGCCGTCGCGATCATAGAGTGTAGTGCTTATTTGTCCCTGACCTTGATTAGCACTTTGATAGGTTAAGATGTTATCGGGTGCTCCTGTGTACACAATAGTCACCTGAACCGGTTGATTGGCACGCACCTGATTCATAGGATTCAAGAGAACCGACTGAATAGTCGCTATAGCACCAGGAACAATATAACGAAATTGATATTGTGCTGAACGAACAACATTTTGTGCATCAGTAAAATCGAGGGTACCCGCATAAACACCAGGAGTATTATGAAAGGTTGGTAGAGAGTAGGTAACAGTAGCCGTATGTTGAGGAGTCACTGTAACAGGCAATGATGGGGTTGCAAGGAGAACTGACGTACCAATAACTCGATTATAAATAGAAATTTGAGGAGTAACTGTGACACTCGCATTGCCCGGATTATATAGTTTCGCCACGAGTTGACCAGTTTCATCACTGAATATTGTAGGACCTGTTGTAGGAGAAAAAGTGGTTGTACCAACCTTAAGGAAGACACTAGAGACATTTAGTGTCGGTACGTTCCCCCCCTTAATAAGAGTAAACTGCGCATCATCCCAACTATAGAGCCGTCCCGCTTGGTTAAGCGCCTGGACTTCAATACCAACACTACTAGTACCTACTTGTATATTAGGTAAGGTAAAAGAGAATGTTTCGTGAGTTGCGCCAGTAGCTGGAACAAAAATAGGGCCCACGATATTTCCTGTAAAATATTGATACTGGGGAAGATTATGACCGGTATAATTACCCATGTACGCAACACGATAATAAACATTTGAGGCATCAATAGTATTATCATCAACAAGAGAAAAACTTCCTTGTACTGTATCTCCTGCCTTATAACTTGTTGCATTAAGTTTTAGGTTTTGAACATATAGCTGCGTAACCTGATCAAGTGCCCTCGCTTGAGTTGTGGATGTTGAAGTCTGTGCAAACACGACTGACGGCACAACAAGTGCAATGATAGCGAGAAAAGACGCGAGAAGACAACCCTTATATAAGCTCATATTTTGTAAGATATAGTAATACTGTAATTGTACCCCGCTAACACGCCTGCGGTCACTGCAGTTATCCACAAAATATGTGGCCTTAGAACGGCGTGAAGGTGTTACCGCCGCCAGAGCCACTGATAGTGATGCATGAGCTTGGCACACTGACCGTCACTGCGGGAGCCGAAGCCATGTCGCCATTGCCATTTTTACACGAAAGTGAGTAGGTGGCACCGTCAAATTGCTGAGGAGTGAATCCTTGGCCAATCACATAATCTGAACCGCTACCATTTTGGAGAATGCCATTCCACGCTGAGTCGTTCAGCGAATTGCTCATAGTACAAGTTATCCCTGGCACAATGTCTGCTGTCCAACTCAGTGTTGGCGTGCAGGAATTATTATTGCTGAATGTTAAGCTTGGCTTGGTGGGAGTGGGGTTCGGGTTAGGATTTGGATTTGGGTTAGGATTAGGGTTAGGATTGGGATTCGGCACAGGTGTCGGGTATGGAGTAACAATGATCGTTACCGGCGGCGATGTCTTTGATGCGGATGCGGAAGCAGATGCGGAAGCACCGCTAGACGCATTCGAACAGGTTACCGAATATTGGTATGTGTTAGGCGTATTGAAGGTAAGTGGAACAGATCCGCTTGTTTTACCCCCCGTCGAGAAGATCGGGGCCCCAGCAGGAGTCTGGGGGGTCTGACCAGTACAGCTCGTGGCATTGGTTGATCCCCAGGTGAATGTCACCGGTGTTCCCGTTGCGACAGTAATAGAGGTCTTTGGCTGCGTTCCACCCGTTGAGACAGAAAGTGAAGCAGTGGGAGTGGGTGCAGGGGGAACAGTTGACGGACAAGTAAATGAACCAGTCTTTGAAGCCATCACTTCCCAAGAAGTATTGTCAGCCGCAACATTATAGTTGTAGGAAATATTGGGATTTATACTAATCGGACCAGCAGAAATAGTTGGCGATGTCTCGTTGAGTGTTATGCTCGTACTAGCAGTTTGCACTATATAATGACTGGCTCCCGCGACCGCCGGCCACGACAAAGTAACCGCAGTGTTATTTGCTGAGCATGTAGGAGTGACTGATATTGGTGCTGGTGGTGCAGTAACATTTACAGAAATAACATTAGATTTTTGAGTAATACCGGTAGATTGTTGGGTACACGTTACAAAGTAATTATAAGTACCAGCAGTAGAAACTTGCGGTGAGTTAAATCCGTTGGGAGCATTCGTGGTGCCGTTATAATTTGTCGAGAATCCCGTACCACTTGGCGTACATGTATCAGCATTGGTTGAACTCCAGTGAAGCGTGAAGGGTTGGTTGGTATAAATTGGCTCAGGCGTTACGAGGCTCATGCTGGCTGATACAGGGGGTGGTTGTACGTTTAGAGGAATCCAGATATCTTGAGATGGGATAGAAATGGCTTGACCATTAGTTAACGGGACTTCAGCAGTATAAATAGTTCCATTGCCATTAGAAGCATTTCCTATTTCTCCGTAGAAATTTCCTTGTGTGGAACTGAAATTAAACCTTGCCATTATCGGACCACCAGAATTTACTGTACAAGTAACACTTCCATCTGCTCCAGGTGCACCACAAGTAAGCCCATTCGAACCAGCGCCGCTAAACGTTACCTGTTGTACTGGTGGAGCAACAGATAAACCAATATATACATATTCTGCGGGAGAATTACATTCTCCACCACCATATGCTGCAGCATCAAAGTAATAGGGGGTCGTTCCTAAGTCACTACTGGATGGCATTGCAGCGTTTGGCATCCACATACCATACGGAGTTCCGTAATAGTAACCTGTACCCCACCAGAACACATTATTATATTGATGTGGCGCAAATTTAAAAATTAGTTTTGTTCCAGCGGCTACTGTTGCATTGTCAGGTAAAACCGCCCCCGTTGCTGCATTAATAACCGAAGCATTATAAGTAATAGAGGCACCTGGATTACTCATAACATCCGATAGGTTAATTTTCCAATTCTGACTTGCCCCCCATTTCCAACAGATAACACCAGTAGGATTCATATCCACATAAGTATCTAAATTGTACTGGTAAGGAAAGTTATTTGCCCACACTACTGAATCAGCGTGTGCTGCATGTGGTACAGAAAAAACAGTAAAACCAACCGCCGCGATGAAGAAAAGCGTAATGGGAGTAATAGGAATAGACGGTTTCTTTTTTCGTAACAACCACACAAGAATAATAATGATGATAAGAATAAGAGCGATCAGGGTATCGAATAAAGGATTACCAAATAGTGAAGACGAACTCGACTGCGGACATGCTGATGGATCAATGGCTTTACAAGCATACGTTAAGCTATGCGAAGAAACCAAACTACCATTTTGATAAAGTGCGGCAGTAAGCGTAACATTACTATAAGATTTTGTAGGTATAAAAGTATCTTTCACACCCATAACATTACCCGTAATACCACCTTGATAAGTATAGCTTGTAATAGGGTTACCTTGGTTATCAGCGAGAGAAAGTACCACCTTACCACCCGAAGGCACATCCTGTGTCATACCATGAACACACGCAAAGATAGTTGAGGTAGCGCCAGCCTGTAATGGAAATGGTGATGCTAAACCAGCAAAGGACATTCTGGTTTCACTTACTGACGGTCGGACAAAACGAATATCTAAAAACGACTTACTATCTTTATAATCAGCTTCTGCTACGACATAATAAACCGCATGAGAAGTATCGCTTATCGTAAGAGTGACCGGAGCATTCTTTCCTGCTGGAATATTCACTGAAGTATTACTTGTAGAAATCAAGCGACTTGACGAAAGACCATCCCAAGAATAGACACTCCATGTAACAGGAACTGTTACTGTATTAGCAGTCGGATTGACGAGTGTGGCAGTAACCGTCGCTACTCCGTTAGTAACCAACGGTGGTGGTGTCGCGAAAAAGTATGGACTACCGTCAACTTTTACCGATGTCTTATCAAACCCAACTACTTTTTTAAGTGGACTCTGAACAGCAAAATTAACAGTATTCCCTATCACATCGTTAGTAAATGTTAAACCGGTCACTTCGAACGAGTCAGCTGTTTGAAAGAAGGTAGCAATTTGATAGTTACCAGTAATGGTTTGTTGTGGTACATGCCAAGTGAATGCAAATGGTGTAGAACTTCCAGCAGCAAGATTAAGCTGGTCGGCCGCCATAAATTGATCGACGACTTGTGGACCATTAGGATCAGCAACGCTCATGTTTTGGTCAAGACGAAAGACCTTAACGTACACAGAGCCATCAACAATCGGATATGAATTATTGTTAATAAGGTGACCAGTAAAAGTTATATTGGAACCGGGAACAACTGTCGTCGATGTGCTTGTTAAATTTACTTGTACACTATCAAAATGATAGTAATCAAAGCAACTGGCCGTATTTGTCGGCGACGAACTGCTGGTATTAGACGGTGTAGAAGTACTATTGCTCTGCGCATAAGCACTAATCGGCAAAATAGCAAAGAGAGAAAATAGAGAAATGAGACCGAGATGCTTTTTAAAAGACATTGTAATGGGTAAATATAGTAATACTGCAATTGTACCCCGCTAGCACGCCTGCGGTCGCTGCAGTTATCCACACACAATATTTTTTACCCCACCCCGCGCTCAGGTATCGCCTAGATATAGATATTCAGAGTATTACGGGCACCCGTCGAGTTGGAGGGCTATAATGAGACCGCTGTAGGTCGTTGGCGAGCTTCCTGTAACCCCGCCGAATCCAAAAACGTATTTGCCCGAAAGAAGGGTGTATGAATTATTAGGATTAGCATTGATATTACCCGGCATTGGCGTCGCAAGGACGATGACGTGGTTGTAGCCGGTGGTACCGTTAACACTATTAGTATCACCGAGATTATTACCATTATTGCCATCAAAATATGTGCCGTTGTAGTAGTCGTCAGCAGCGTTAGTAGACCAAAACGCATGAGTAGTTTTTCCGTCTGTATTCAATATATACAACGCAAAGTGTATATTTTTAGTACCCGCCGCTATTGTCTGGGGTGTTGCACCTGTTTTGCTGTCGTATAGCGTTACAAACCCAGTAGTTGTTGCATAATCAACACCTCGCCCTGAGGTTAGACCGGTAGTTGAATAGTAACCAAATTTATATTCATATGAAGAACTCACTGAGGGTCCTACCGATAAAGGAACCGCTGAAAGTGTAAGTGTTGTGTTAGAAAAATTAGAATTAGACGAGGTAAACGACCAATTATCGACTGGCTGATAGGCAAGGTAGTCGAATGCGGGAGTTCCGACTTTGAGACCTAAAGTATTAGGAAAATCATTATTTTCAAAACTTGAAATACTTACACCAGGAAAATAAGAAGTGGCTGCTGAAGAAAAATTCTGATTACTTGTATAATGCGTTGGATAATAAGCATCAGTACCACCAGAGTAGGGATTATATACGTTGTACGTAAACGCGGGGGCGAGACACTGTTGAATGCCGGCAATTTCACCAGCACCGCGCTGCACTTCGGTTGGTCCGAGACCAGTCTGACCAGCAGACAAAACGGTGGTGGTGGTTGCAACTGCAGCTGTTGGAACAAATTGATCTGACTGCCAAATGTTCACCTGCGCTTGGGGCGACGGGGTTAAGTTGCTATATGCCTTACTCAGATCATAGGTAAAGTAGTTGCCGTAAAAATTCACAGTTAACCCAGTAGTGGGATCAGTAATCGAACCGGCTGGATTAGTAATACCATTAAGATTTTGATTTATAAGAGTGGTGGCACCGTTGCTCACCAGAGAGCAATTTTGACCTGTATTTCCTAGACAAGTACCGACGCCTTGGGACGAGACACTTCCAATTGGGTTACCGAGACATTCAATAGTGGAGAAGGGAGAGGTGGAGAGCATGGCCATCGAAACAACAGGATTACCAGGATTAAACGCGCCATAGGTGCTCCAGTAACGACCACACTCCAGGCCGCTCTCGGCGGAATAAAAAGCCACCGCCGAATTTCTATTGACGCCCGAGAGAGAAATTTGTTTGAAGACAATATTTAAAATTCCAAAAACTAAACTCATCATCGCGCCCACGACGAGCATAGCATACAGAAGAGCGAAGCCTTTTTTTGTGAAGCGATTTCTCATTGCGGTGGTTGCCAATTATAAATATCTTCGGAGAGCGTGTACGACTCGGCGGAAGAAAATGGACCACTGCCCCAACTGACCTTTACGGTTACTACTGCTTCGTTGTACGCATTCATATCACTGCTCGAGATACCAGGCAGAAGCTGAACAGGAGTAATACTTACTGTTCTAGTAAATTTTGATTTTGTGCAATTAGTATTTTGTTCAAAAACATTGACGGTGGTACCATTAGCAGACACAGAGCACTCATCAAGCGACGGAATCGGACCCGGTAATACCGTCACTGATGTTGTTCCTAAGTCGGCCACGGGAAAAGTACCGTACGTTTGTAGCGTGTGATTATAGGTATCAACAGTACACAATACTCCCCCATTGTTTACAGTGTCTGTGGTATTAACACACTGCATCAAATTATTCATCCAGCCCTGCGGTGTCGCGGCCCCAGCATCCCTAAGGGCAAGCACATATTCCATAGCATCTTCGGCTAGGTAGCGAGCGGTGATTTGATTGGCAACGAAATCTGAAGTCTGCAAACTACTTTGCAATGCTGCCGTCGCTACCGTAACAGCTAGACCAACAATAAGGAGCGAGATGAGCGTCTCTATGAGCGTAAATCCTTTTGTATGATGGTGATGAGATAAATTCATAGAACTTATCGAGCAGTCATGCTCGTTTGAATATTAAAATCTGCCTTATTATTTTGTCGGGTCTCAGCAAAGCCTTGTACGACCATAAGCACAGTGGCTTTTGCTGGCGAAATAGCACCACAATTACTTAACCAAAACGAAAGATTAGTGACGTGTACTTCAGCGGCAGTGAGCGGAATGACAGTAGAATGAGTGGTACCATCAGCGTAATGATAATTTATGTTTTCAACGATTTGATTGTTTTGCAAACCATACACAATACTAGAAATTGTTTGTCCCGATGGCAAACCTAAATTGAGGTACGATGTTGGCGAGACACTGAGCGATAATGCGGGAGCGGGAGAAGCTTGCGACAAAGAAGAAGGAAGACTTGAACACGTCCCTGCCGACGAACCATTAACTACCGCTGAATACCCTGCGTAATTACTACCGCTCCGAACCGTCTCCGCCATAGTTTCTAGGGCCGTATCGAGATTTTCCATCACTGAATTAATGGAGCGTGACTTTTCGCCTGCATCAACCATTGAAAAAAGCGCGCCAACCGCTATGGTGATAATAATAGAAAAAATAAGGAGTGAGATGAGTACCTCGATGAGAGTGAAGCCAGCGATTAGGTTTTTTTTCTTCATGAACATTTTCATAATAACATGCGTCCTTACGGCAACGCCGTAGTTGTCGTGCTTACCTCAATATCGCCGCTGCTGTATACGTTGATACATTCTGCCTCCCCTTCGGGCGATTTCAACTCAATAGATGCTTGAGGAAGTGGCGATGAAGAATTAACCTGATTAAAAATGAACGCGTTAATGTTGGGGCGTTGGAAAATAATATCGAGATAATTATTCGCCGATCCACCAGATGAAACGGAATAACATGTTTTACCACACGTACCACTTGGCCCCGTACCCGATTCATTACAGAGCGCGGCGATTGTATAATTATTTTGAAGATTATAGGTAGAAAGGGTTTTTTGATGTGCGCCGCAGGTAGGATCATTTGTTGAATTAGTACACGCATCATATGCCAAGGGAATACTACCGCCCCCGGAACTACCGAGCGGCGACACAATCGGCTCATAAAAAAGAATGAAGCTGGAAGGATGGCTACCATCGAAATGAACACCGAAAGCATTACTAAATGATGTCACGCCGTTGCTAGTGTTATTTTCCCCCTGCACCGCAAAACCGTACGTCTGCGCCTGGCGAATAGTGAGTGCAACATCGTAGCCAAGATTCGAAAACGACAAACTGTGATTAAATTTATTTTGATTGGCAAAAAGGAGGGCGGCCATTAAAATATAGATGCCAACCGCGACCATAAGCTCGACAAGCGTGAAGCCAGCTATTTTATGTTTCTTTAAAAATCTCATAGCAACAGGGCGAGACTGGTAAAGGTGAGGCCGGTAAAGAAGACCAGCAGAGCGCCGATGATTAAGAAGGGAGCAAATGGCACTTCGCTTTTTAAGCGTAAATGCTTCGCGGCAATAAGCACAATGCCCACAATCGCGCCAATCCAAAACGCTAACACGAGCGCGGCGCCGCCGGCATTAAGACCGAGAAACCAGCCAATGCCAAGCATAAGCTTACTATCTCCGAGACCCATCCACCGGCCGCCGGAGATAAGCCAGAGCAAAAAGAGCGGCAACGCCAAAAGTGGTCCCGCCGCAATACTCCACCAGCTAAAAACACCGACGCTGGCCTGCAATAAAATAAGTACGATGCTCAAAAAAGCAAAAAAATATGCAAGGAGATCGGGAATGATTTTGTGGCGGAGGTCATAGACGGAAATCACCATGAGTGTGCTTATTATTGCCAAATACAACGCATCAGCGAGTATCGCCACAAGCGAAAGCGGCGGAAAAAGCCACGCGACCAGCGCAAAAAGTACCCCTGTTCCCATTTCTACTAAAGGGTATTGCCAACTAATCCGACTAGCGCAGGTCCGACAACGCCCGCCCTGGATAAGAAAACTAAATACCGGAATGAGCTCGTACCAGCGCAACGTTCGGCCGCACGAAAAACACCGCGACCTATCTACTGCAATCGATTCACCAGTATTCCAGCGTAAAATGAGCACATTGAGGAAACTGCCGATAATCGTACCGAGAATGAACGCGACGACAATGAGAAAAATGGGAGACATAATGTTACTCGCATTATAGCAAACTTTACTTCCCTACTGTCGACAGACGACGTAATTGTCAGAAGAATTATTTAAAAACGGACACCACGTAACGCCGCTGCAACTTGTTTTTGCGCTCTGCAGAGCATTACCCGCCGCATTAGTATCAGCGAGATTCGCCCCAAGACAATAGGATTGGTAGGGCGTACCCGTATCAGGATTCGCGGTAGGATTAGCATAATAATCGTAGGCGGCTTTTGTTTGCGGATCAGTAGGCAATGATGAGATATAACCACCATATGGCAAACAGGCAAGTCCAGATGTTTTAGGATTGCTACCAGCGCCACTTGCAGGCTTACAAGGTTGAATCAAGACACCATTTGCATTTGTCTGAACTTCTGTTGGCGGATACTGACTCCCGTTTATCGGATCTTCGAAATATGCTTCAAGCGCCGTCTGTAGCTGCGCTATGTCAGAAACGCGCCGCGAATCTTGGGCCTGCTGCTTCGCCGGCCCATAGCTCGCCAAAATAAATCCGGCCAAAATAGCGATGATGCCGATAACAATAATTAACTCAATGAGCGTAAAACCGCGACGATTCATTGCTTCATTGTACGCCATCTGCGCCAAAACAAAATCCCCGTGGTGGGGATTTTGTTCGAAACTAACTTAAGTAGTGCCTTAAGTCTATTTACACAAACCAGTACTGCTATTAACTGTTGTTGAAGTGGCAGCACCAGTTGAGTCAACACAGAAGGTGCCATTGGGCAGAGCTGAGTAAGTTGCTACAGCAGACCATCCTGTTCCAAATGCCTGACAGGCAAGTGTAACACCAGATATTGCTGTGGTATTAGCTACTAAAGTAGCCATATTAGAAGATGTGTCCGCAAATATACCACTAGTGCAACTTGTAGTTGTAGCAGTTCCACTACCACTATAGTTACCATTAGTCGTATCATAAATTTCCGCAGCACTACGCATTTCGTTAAGCTGACTTTCAACTTTAGCTCCTTCTGCCTTAGAACGAGCAGTACTCAACGAAGCAAGAACGATGGCGGCCAGGATGCCGATGATGGCGATGACCACCAAGAGTTCGATAAGGGTAAAACCTTTCGATTGAAGTTTTTTCATTTGATAATAATTAATCTGACTTTTAAATCCTGGCCTGTCACGGTGCCGACGCGCGCAGTGACCTGCCTGATGTAAATACTATTATACGCAATAAATGAAGGGATTGCGTAAAATAGTTGTGGATAAGTAAATTATACTTTTTTACAAACTCCCGGCGAGATTATAGATAGGTACGAGCACCGAGGCCATAAGGATACCGACACCAACGCCGAGCACCACAATCATAATTGGCTCAATCATGTCGACGAGTGTATCGACAGCTTGATCGACTTCGCGGTCGTAGTAGCGAGCAAGTGTTTTTAAAATAGGACCAAGCTGGCCGGTTTCTTCGCCAACTTTAACCATTTGCACCATAATACTGGGAATGTCGCGGTGGCTCGAGAGTACGTCAGAAAGAGCCTTGCCGGCTTTCACTTGCTCCACGCTTTCGAGAAGAATACGTCTATAGACTTCGTTATCAACTACCGCAGCGGTGATTTCTAGGGCTTTGAGCGTGGTAATACCAGAAACGAGCATCGTGTAGAGGTTGTCAGCGATACGGGCAAGATAGAGCTTGCGATAGAGCGCGCTCACTATCGGCGTCGCTACTTTTAATTCATCAAATTGTACCTTACCATCGGGCGTCCGCACGTACCATATCGCAACACCGATAGCGATAAGCGCAGCAATGCCGACATAAATACCGTAGCTTACGAGAAATGCGGAGATGTCGATGACGACGGTAGTATAAATAGGAATAGATGCGCCGGAAGATTTAATAATGTTGCTAATTTCTGGAATAACGTAGATAAAAATAAGGATCATCACAGCAACAAACGTCACAATGACGAAGGTCGGGTAAATGAGTGCGTTGCGAGCTTTGGTGGTGATAGCGTAGTTGCGATCCAAGTAATCAGCCAGATAGAGTAGTGAATCTTGGAGCTTGCCCGACTCCTCACCCGCTTTAACGATATTGACGTAGAACGAAGAGAAGACGCGAGGGTGACGCTCTAAAGCTTTCGATATTGAGCTGCCACCTTGGATGTCGTCGAAAATTTGACTTAAAATTTTTCGGAGGGCTGGATTTTCTGATTCAGCGGCGAGCAAACCAAAAACTCGGAGAGCTGGCACTTGGGCATCAAATAACACCGCCATCTGCCGAGAAAGCACGACAACGTCTTTTGTTTTAATCGTGGTAAAAATAGTGATTTTACTGAGACGCGCCAAGAGCGATCCTTCTTCGGGAGATTTAATGGAGACAATTACTAGACCGCGCCGCTGCAATGATGCAATGGCAACATCTTGATTGATAGCTTCAATGGTGCCTTCACGTTTGGCACCAGTAGTATCAAGAGCTTTGTAGGAAAAAAGCATAGACAATTAAAGTAACTTTTCTAGAATCTTGGGGTTAAGCGAATAGTGGTAAGCATTTTCAATGGTAATTTCTCCTCGGCGTACCAGCTCCGCTAATGAACGATTGAAATCTATCATACCGGCCTGCGAGCTCGTCTCAATAACTGACGGAATTTCGTGAGTGCGACTCTCGCGAATCAGGTTGGATACCGCCACATTACAAATCAGTAATTCGTAAGCAGGTATAACACCGCCGGCAATACGCGGAATCAAACGTTGTGAAAAAATACCCGTGAGCGAGCCCGCTAACTGGGTTCGAATTTGAGGTTGTTGATTGGCAGGAAATGAGTCAATGATACGGTCGATGGTCTGGGGCGCATCGTTAGTGTGAAGGGTAGAAAATACTAGGTGGCCAGTTTCGGCAGCAGTAACCGCGGCCGATACTGTTTCTGGATCGCGCATTTCACCAAGCAATACCACGTTAATATCTTCACGCACCATAGATACGAGCGCTGTATGAAAATCATTCGTATCAATGCCAACTTCGCGCTGATTGATAATGGACTTTTTCGGCTCATACTGATACTCGATAGGATCTTCAATCGTCAAAATGTGCTCTGGTCGCTCTTGGTTGATGAGCTCAATCATAGCAGCAAGGGTAGTTGATTTTCCCTGCCCTACCGGCCCCACCACCAAGAAAAAGCCTTGGGTGCGCTTGGTAAAGGTTTCTAACACGGGCGGTAAACGAAGTTCTTCTAAGGAACGGATGCGCTTGGGAATAAGACGGAGGGCAATGGTAATGAGTCCCTGCTGATAAAAAGCATTGCCACGAAAACGCACATCGTGGTCGGTATAGGAAAAATCAACTTCTTTATTTTTTAAGAATTCGTCTCCGATCTTTTGCGGCAGCAAATCATCTAAAATAGAAATGATGGCGGTTCGTGAAAGTGTCCCGAATTTTTCCAGGGGAATGAGGAGGCCGGAAATGCGCGCAAAAGGCATACGCCCCTCACCGAGGTGCAAGTCAGAGGCATTCTCTTTCTCTATTGCCGCCAGAAGTTCTTTGATGGGGTGTTCGGATGACATAAATTATTTTTTTGTGTGTTTTTGACTTAGAGTAATAACCGTGTCGACGACTTCCGACGGAATACTCGTTGCCTTGATAATGTAACCGTCAATACCTAATGATTTTCCTCGAGTTATTTCCGCTGAGTCACTCTGATTAGTGAGAATAATCACAGTTACTGTCTCGGGTAAAAGTTTTTCCGTACGTAACTTTTCGAGCATATCAAGACCATTCATTGCGGGCATAAGTACATCAAGAAGAAGGATATCAGGCGTAAAACCGTTGCGAATTTTTTCGAGCGCTGCTGTAGAATCAGCAAATTCGTTGACCACAAAGCCACTTTTAGCAAAGCGCGTTCCGTAGATATTGAGCAGAAACGCGTCATCATCAACAATCATTATTTTCTTACCGTCCGAAGAATTTTTTTGTTCCATAATGTATAGGTGGGCTCACTAACTAGTATAGCACGCTCTGTAATCACTTTATAACTTATTCACCTCTTCAAACGGCACCTTACCGGCAAATACCTTTAATAAAGCATCTTCTTTCATCGAGAACATACCTTTAGAGCGAAGATGTTTACCAATAGAAAGCTCTGACGCATTATTAAGAATGATTTGCTCCAATTCTTTATCCATTTCAAACATTTCAAAGACAGCGACACGGCCGCGCGTACCTACGGGGCACGTTGGCGATGGTTCAATTTCCTTAACCGTATCGGGTATGCGCACGTTTGAACGAAATTCTTCAGGCAAATCTTCAAATTCTCGCTCAATAATTTTCTTAATACTACCCTCAACAGGAATATTTTTTCCACTTCCTTCACAGAGTAAACCAACAAGTCGCTGGGCAATCCCCAAAACAAGGGTCGGAGCAATCAGGTACGGATCAACACCCATATCAATGAGACGCGGCACAATACCGACGGCGTTATTAGTGTGAATTGTAGAGAGCACAAGGTGACCCGTAAGCGCTGCCTGGATAGCAAGTTGCGCGGTTTCTTTATCGCGAATCTCACCAACAAGAATGACGTTAGGATCTTGACGTAAAGTAGTACGCAACCCGTTAGCAAACGTGTAGCCGATTTCAGGTCGCACTTGTGACTGATTTACGCCCTCAACGTTGTATTCAATCGGATCTTCAAGCGATAGCACGTTTTGTTTTTCTTTATCAATCAGATTGAGCATTGAATACAGCGTCGTTGTTTTACCAGAACCAGTTGGACCGGAAATAAGAATGATGCCGTAAGGACGCTTGAGGGCACGCTGGATCATATCCATATTGGTTTTTGTAAGGCCCACATCTTCGAGCCGATGCACCCCGCGTTCTTGATCAAGAATACGAGTGACGATTTTTTCTCCGTAGTAGGTGGGAAATGTTGAGACACGAAAATCAATTCGTCGGCCGTCAATTTTTGCAGAAAAACGACCGTCTTGCGGCTTCCGCTTCTCGTCGAGACGCATACTAGAAAGAATTTTAATACGGGCAATCAGCACAGGATGGATAGATACGGGCAACAACAAGCTGGTGTTTAGTATACCGTCAACACGAAAACGCACTCGGACATTTTCTCGCATATGTTCTATGTGTATATCAGACGCGCCACCCTCTACAGCATACCGAAGGATCGTGGCAACAATTTTTGTCACCGGTGCATCTTCAACAATTTTCGTTTCCAAAGCAGAATTTTTTCCGCCAGCTGTTTTGCTTTTCAGCGGATCCTCGCCCGAACCAGCGTCTTCATCTGCCGACTGTGGGGCTTCTTTTTCTTTACCTTTAGAAAATTCTACATCTAAATCAGAAAGCGCTTGATTTACTTCACCTGACAAACCCTTGTAAATACCAACAACCTTATCAAAATCACCGCTAGAAATAAGATAAATTTTGTAGGGTAAATTAATTTTTGCTGAGATGAAATTAAGTGCATCGCGAGCTTCTAAGTTATCGGGGTCAACAATTCCTACTTCCAAGACGCCGTCTTTAACACCGAGCGGCACAAAGTGATAGTAGCGAGCTGATTCCTCAGGAATATACTGCAAGATACTGTAGGGTACCTCATCAGCATTCACTATCCGCGTTGGCAATTCAGCCGCCTCGCCCTTTGCCTGTAAAATAGCATCAACCGCAATACCACGACGTTTTAAAACTTCTTCCACGGAAACACCAGCAGCCTCAGCTTGGTCATAAATAGCTACTATATCTTTTTGAGGAATAAGATTCTTTTTTGCAAGAACTTCAAGCAGTGTCATGACAAAATAAAAACAGAACGATACGTGTTAATGACCAGTTGGCGACGGACTTGGGTTTGTTGTAACGAGACCATTAATAGGCGCAAAAGGATCAGGTCGACCAATCGTCTCTTGAACTGGCTGTACAAAGTTAACAAAACTCATAAACGTTGGATTTTGAAGCACCGAAGTATCGAGATTAATAGAGTTAATTTGCTGAATATCACTTTGCAAGGCAACCTCGTCCGCATTAAGAGCTCCAATGTTGGCGGATGTCGTAGCAGCACCTGTATTGACAGTCGCTGTCAAATTCGGATCTCCCGTTGCCGCAACAGCAGCAACGGTCGTCGACGACGATGACGGTTGCATAATCGCGGTTGTTAAAATACCTGCACTAGCGATAACCGCGACGAGTGCGATAACGGTGGGTGATATTGAGGTTTTTCTTTTATAGATCATACGTGTTATAGGTAATACGTTTGTACGCTCACCGTGAACGTGTAGGTGGCACTGTTAACAGGTGCCTTAAACGACAAACTGGTTACGTCAGTCGGTGGCAAACTTCGCTCTAAATCTTTTAAGAAAAGAAGAAAGTTGGTGTATGTCATCGATACAGAGAATGTTACGGGCAAGGTACTGAAAATTTGACCGGAAACTTGGGCTGGCTTGCCAATACTAATACTTGAAAGCCCTGAACCGTACTGTGCAGCGATAGTATTTAGGGAAAGAGCAAATGTAATAGGATTTATGTTTGTGGGTAAAAAGGTACCCAGTTCCTGAGTTTGACTAGTGGTCAAGGTATTGTAAGTACTCTCCAGCTGATTGAGCTTATTTTTTGCTTGTTGAGCCTGCGTCACCTCATTTTGATACTGACTGATTTGTGATTGCAGAAGATTAATATTAGCCCACGCTGGTTCTATGTACCAAAAGAAGATACCGACACTCACTGCTATAGAAATTATGGCGATTAAAGCTTTCATTATGGTGTTGATGAAGCGGTTAGATTATTAGCAGTAGTTTGTTGATATGAAATATTCGCAGCAGCAATAGTGCCAATAATAGTGAACGATATAGTACCTATTTTTGTAACTGCAATATCGCTCACGGTGGGATTTTCTAAAATACTTCCTGGAGCTAAGAGTTGAGCTTCTTCAGCCTGCAGCGCAGCGAAGCTTGCCGCCTCACCCTTCAGATTTATTGAGAGTGTATTGTTGTCAGTTGTATAAGAAAAATCAGTAAAACCCACTTCAGCGACTGTAGATGCCGATAAATAATCGAAAAATTTTGAGAGAGCGGTATGCTGACCAATAATCGTCTGGGCGGCGGTCAACTGGTTACTGAGCGTTGTCATATCGGAAAGTGGACTGGAATTAAATTGTTGTACAACGCTATGTAGTGTGCTTTGCTCGGTGACGACTTGATTGGGAAGATAAAAGTTTCCGTAGAAAAAGAGACCAGCCGCTACCAACAACACTACAGCAAAAATAAGGAACGCGATGGTCAGAAAAATACCACCGCCGCCACCCCGTTTGATTTGCGCCGCGTCAGACATTGGCTTACGCGGTACAAAAGTAGTTTGAGGAACGCCATCCATGAGAACCTTATTCTACCATTTTCAATATTATTTTTTTGGACATTGAATACTGAAGCTGTGGACAACCTAATCAAATTCCTGAAGTCGTCGAAGCGCAATACCAATAGCTACCGCAAATTCTGGGCCTGTTTTTTTGAGTACATCTTCTAGAAATGCCGGCGCTTGCGTTTTGCCGAAAGGATTGCCGATAACCACATCAGATTGAAGATGTTTGGCGGCTATTTCTGTAATACCTTCCAAACGGGCACCACCTCCTACGAGGGTCACCAATGAAATATTGGTATTTTTTCTTTTTTGGTAATCAATTAATACACGGTTCGCTTCACTGAAAATATAATCGAGAGCAAGTGTAATAACTTCCTCGGCATTCATTTTGTTTATGGCAAAAACAGACCCGAGATCATGCTTCATAGTCTCAGCCTCACGTAGAGATATACTGAGGCCAGCTGAGAGCGCTAGGGTAATATCTTGCGAACCACGATTAATGACATGAGATGCTCGCACCACTCCCCGCTCTACTACATACACCTTAGTCGATGCCGCACCAAGGTCAATTACCATATGACACGCCGCATCTTGATCAAGCACTGAACGAACCGCACTAAAAATTTCGATTTCAAAAAAACTGGCCGCTAATTTTGCCTTTTCAACAATAGTTTGATATCGAGCGATAGTATCTTGGTGAATAGCAACAAGAAGCACATCTAATTTTTCGCTTGGCAACGGCGCTGACTCGTGATCGCCAAAATTTCGGCCAGTACCAGCCGATGGTGCCTTAGGAATTATTGACCAATCGAGAGCAACCTCTGAAAGAGCAACGGGAATATATTTTCGAGCTTCAAGGGGAATCATCGAAGCCAATTCTCGTTCTGGCACTGCCGGCATTTCAATCATAGTGATGAGACTTGAAGCATATGAAATAGAGAGGGCTGCCAAGTTTGTGGTGACTTTTGCTTCACGAATAAGATCAGCTAAGCATTCACTAATTTTTTCCGGAGAGAGATTCGTGGCTTGTCCAATTTCGCCACCAGCATACGGACCGAGCGCAAGCTCGCCATAGGTTTCAAGAATGGCTCGGCCACGACGACGAGCGAGTTGTACCACCTTAATAGCAGATGAGCCAATATCAACACCAATCACGCTCATACTTTTTCTCCCAAAAATATTTCCTAGGAATGAAGCCATTTTACTGGTAATTATAGCACAAAGACTGAGCAAGTGATATTTATTTTTTCTTAAAAAAGAATTATATGAAATTTTAACACCCGTGCGCTAGAGTCGTGCTATGTGGCGTCATGTTTTACGATTTTTTGATTGGATTTTTCCCCCGCCCATTGCCTTGGAGAGCATAGAACATATGACAGCTCGTCAACTTCGTCAACATATACCGCCTCCCACACAACCACAATTAAAAGCCTTAGCCACCCTACCAATTATTACCTTAGTAATACTGACATATCGCCATCCCCTTGTTCGTCAAGCTATTTGGGAACTAAAATACAGAGGGAATCTTGTTGTTGCTCGCCTTATTGCTTCGCTCGTTGCCGAAGAACTCGTAAAAATTGAACGCTATACCTCAAAAAATATAGTCATACTTCCTCTACCCAACTCAATGCGTCGCCGGCAAACACGAGGTTGGAATCAAACTGAACTCATTGCTCACTACATACCGTACTACTACAGCAAGGCACGTGTTTTTACAGATGTGCTTAAAAAAATTCGAGACACACCAGCGCAAGCAACGCTTAAAAATAGAGCTCGACTGACAAACCTCACTAATTGTTTTCGAGTACATATTGATGCTCGAAAGAAAATTGGCACTGAAAATCTTATTGTTTTACTTGACGATGTAGCCACCACTGGCGCGACATTTGCTGAAGCTTTACGACCATTACTTGAACTTGGCCTTACGGATATTTGTTGTATTGCCATTGCTCATTAAAAAATGCATATTGCCTAAAAATCTGCTAGAATGGCCCAACTGGAGACGTGGCTGAGTGGTCGAAAGCGCCTCACTGCTAACGAGGTAGGCCCGTTAAACGGCCTCCAGGGTTCGAATCCCTGCGTCTCCGCTTTAAGGAGATTTGGTCGAGTTCACCGGCCAGAAACGCCGCGTCGCAGGACGCGGCGTTTTGCTGACGGGCAAGACGGCCAATAGCGACAACGGTTT
>JAJYGQ010000002.1 GCA_021785065.1 bacterium | reverse complement strand
TATTAAACCGCCCACCAACCAGAAAATTGCGGCTGGTAATACCGTTGCGCTCGTTGCTGTCGCGGTGAGATTGGGCGCAATAAAGGCAATAACTCCAGCATTAAAGCCGAGAGCTAAAAACCAGTGGTTACGAATATTGAAGTTTCCTTTCCGGCGAACTAAGAAAAACAAAACAAGAAACGCACCAAAGAGCATGTAGATGGCAAGGTATGCCGAGTTGCCGAGCGTAGCATCAATGCGAGTGTTTCCCTGGTCAATCCGGAGCAAGCTAAACGTTTGTAGGAACGAGAACAAAATCATCGCCGCCGAAACGCCAATCCAAGTCTGCCAGAGGCGCTCCCACATATTTTTTCCAAGCGTCGTCGCCGCCACGATGCCATAGCCAAGCAGGTGCGCGAAGGTGACCCAACCCTCCATGCGTTCGTAATTTGACCAAAAACTCTTGTAGGGATATTCACTGTGAAGATCAGCAATAAACATAATGGCCACGAGCACTACCGCCGCCCAGCCGAGCCAAGATTTTTTCGGACGATATTGAGCGTTAGTCACCGCCAAAATAAGCCAGGCGCCAAAAATAATTTCGGTAATAATTCTAAAATAAAATCCTTTCCCGGTAATAAAAGGGAAGAATAAATTGTTCGCAACGAGGAGCGGTACGAAAGCGAGAGCAAACAAGCCAACGATACACACCCACTGTAAAACACGATTGAGCTTCATAATAATAATTTAGTTATGTCTCATCATAGTATCACAGAAATTTTTTCGCGCTAGCGCAGTAGGGTCGCTCATGCTACCATTTCTGCATGTTTTCTTGGCTTAAAAGCCGTCTCTACCGCCTTTTGCGCCGGAGCGAGCGCTACACCAAAATGGATATGGTGTATTTAACCTCCGGCAGTTTTTGGGCTTTTGTGAGCCAATTTATGGCGGCGGCCATAGCGCTCGTTTTGGCGATTATCGTTGCACACTTCATCCCCAAAGACGCTTACGGCACATATAAATACGTGCTTGCGGTGGTCGGGATGTTGGCGACTTTTTCTCTAAGCGGTATCGGCCAAGCCGTGTTCCAATCGATCGCTCGCGGCTTCCGCCGCTCGCTCGCCGACGGCTTCATCGCCAACCTACGCTGGAGCCTGCTCATTTTTCTCGGCGCGCTCGCCGTCGGCGGCTACTATCTTTTCGCCGGCAACCAAACACTCGGCATTGGCATTTTACTGGGCGGTTGTCTCACTCCTTTTCTCTCAAGCTTCAATCTCTACACCGCGCTCTTTAACGGCGAAAAAGATTTTAAGCGCACCGCGCTCTACGGCGGCGGCCTCACCAACTTCATCCCCGCCCTTGCCCTGACCACCGTCGCACTCACCGCCCCCACCGCCCTCAATCTTGTCATTGCCTATTTTGTCGGCAACATCGCCGCCGCTGCGTTCACCTATTGGCGCGGTGCTCGGCGCTATCGCCCCGCCCCCAATGCCGAGCGTGACCCTGGCCTCCTTTCCTACGGTAAGCACCTAAGCTTTATGGGAATCCTTGGCGGCATCGCTGGCAACATCGACCAACTCCTCCTCTTCCACTTCGGCGGCGCCATCGACCTCGCTATTTACAACTTTGCCATTGCTATTCCCGATCAAATAAAAGGACCGCTTAAAATGATTGATACAATGACGCAAGCGCGTTTTGTTAATCGTGATACACGTGATATTCATCGAAGTATCTATAATAAAATGATGTGGTTAACTATCACCAGCATTGTTATTATTGGCGTGTATATAGTCGCTGCCCCTTTTATCTATCAATGGTTGTTCCCTGCGTACCGCGCCTCTGTGCCATATTCGCAAATTTTTGTTTTTTCCCTTCTCTCGATAATAACGTATCCTCTAAATTCATATTTAAGCGCTCATAAAAAAATTTTTGGGCAATATGGCATGACAATCGTCGGCTCAACTTTTCAGATTGTCGCAATGGTGTTTGGTGTTGTATACGCCGGCCTGCTCGGCCTTGTTATTGCTCGTGTTGCTACAAGATTGTTTGTTAGTCTAACCGCTGTATACTTTTATAGAAACGCTATTCGAACATAGATCGTTACCATGAAAAAGTATGTGATAAAAATATATATGCGTATAAAACGCCTGATTGGATATTACAGATATTGGAAATCATATTTTGTATTCAAAAAACAACTTGCCGCATCAGGACGTCATTTGAGTATACGGCGCCTCCCCATTGTCCATGAATTTTCAACGACACATGGTTTTGATCGCCATTATGTTTACCACCCAGCGTGGGCGGCCCGCATCCTCGCAAAGACACGGCCCAAAAAACATATAGACATAGCATCGACTCTACATTTCTCTACAATTATATCGGCATATATACCAACAGAGTTTTATGATTTCAGAAAAGTTTTATTGTCTCTCGATAATCTTCAAACGGGACGCGCTGATCTTACTACCCTCGCATTTCCCAACAATTCGATTTCTTCCCTATCGTGCATGCACACCGTTGAACATATCGGACTTGGTCGATATGGCGATTCTGTTAATGTTCATGGCGACACGCAAGCGATGCGCGAACTTGAGAGAGTACTCACGCCGGGCGGTAATTTATTATTTGTTGTTCCCGTCGGCAAACCTGCTGTCATTTTTAACGCCCACAGAATATATTCCTTTGAGGATATAATTGGAAACTTCCCTAGCCTAGAACTGGTTGAATTTGCCCTCGTACCCGATAATGTAAAAGAAGGTCTTATCATTGGAGCATCTCCAGAGTTTGTATCACAACAGTCATATGGTTGTGGCTGTTTTTGGTTTAAAAAGAAAAATATATTGTAATTATGGTTAATAAAGATATTACAATTATTATCTCCTCATGTGATGCATACAACGATGCGTGGGAACCGTTCTTTACTCTTTTTTTTCGCTATTGGCCCGATTGTCCTTTTTCGCTCTATCTTATAAGTGGCAGTAAGGTATATCCTGACACGCGAGTAACGACACTGCGTAGCGCGTATCCCGACTGGGGACGTTCGCTTAAGTCGGCACTTAGTCAAATTCTATCCCAGTACATCATCTATCTTCAAGAAGATTATTTTCTGAAAAGAAAAGTTGATACCGATTTCATAGTACGCCTCACCGAACTCGCGAGAACCGAGCACGCTGGTTATCTTCGCCTCTATCCTTCTCCTGGGCCGACATCTTTTTTCAAAAATTATCGCGATGTTGGTTTTATAGAAAACAACGCACCGTATCGAACGTCATTACAAGCGGCGCTCTGGGACAAAAACGTATTAATGTCTCTTTTGCAGGATGGCGCCGAAAGCGGCGCGGATTTCGAAAAAAGAACACCTGAGCTATCGGCAAAAATCGACCAGCAATTTTTATCAGTGCGCCGAGGAATCTTTTTCCCTTACGATAGAAGCGCCGCTGTAGACTACCTAGCTACCGGCATTGTTAAACGTTGCTGGAATCGAAGCGTAGTGCACCTCTTTAGAAAAGAAAAAATCAAGCACGACTTTAGTGGCCGCACGTTCGAACCTTGGAAAAACTATGTTAAACATGTTCTGACCTCGCTTCCTTTTGTGGGAATTTTTTTCCGGTATGGTTATCGCCTCTACTACGGAGTAAAACTCAGAATTTTATCTACAAACAATCTGTAAACATACCGCGCAAGCCACCACACACCACGCACGTCACCCGCTCGAAGATATGAGGTGCCTGCTGACCGATAAAGATAACGGAGACGAGAAGGATGTTTGGAAAGAACATCAGAAAAATCGTGAGCAAATTTAGCAAAATATCGCCCATACTGTAGGGGCCATTTTTTGTACGACCCAATATGTGTGAAGCCATCAGTGTAACGAAGATCAAGAATTTTATTTATATAAAGGAATTTTACTCCTCGTTTTGCAAGTAGAGCAAAAAAATATGATTCGAAACTTTGGATATCCTCGGGAAACCCGATGCCATTTTGAAAAATGCTTTTTCTAATACAGTAATGAATATCACCGACAATTTTTTCTTTCATAACGACCTCCGCATACGATGGTTGGTGTGTCTGCCATGATCCTCCCACGTCATACCCGCGAGGCTCCATAACACCGCGAACCTCACGCATGGTCATAAACCCAACCACTCCCACATCTTCTGGAATATGCTCGAGAGTCGTCAGCAAAATATCCGGACCGTGAGGAACGTAGGCATCGTCGCTGTCAAGAAAAGCAATCCATTCGGCATTCGCCGCCCGCGCTCCTTTGTTTCGCGCTCGATTAACACCCGCTACAGAATCGTGTGCATACCGAACCACAAGTGCTGGGTATTTTTTTCTAAATGAATCGACAACAGGAGCAGTTGCGTCAGTACCGTTGTCCATGACGAGTACCTCGAGCGTATCTTGTAATTGCGCACTTGAAGCATGCGCAATACTTTCAAGAGCGCGACCAATGAGCGCGGCGCGATTATATGTGGGAATAACGATAGATAATTTCATTATTTCTCTATGACGTATGTCGTACCATAGCCAAAATTTCTCAAAATAATTTTGCTTTTATATCTATCTAAAAAAACAACAATCGGTAGTAGCGAATGAAAGTATGGCAGACACAGACTCGCTGCTTCGTAACTTACGAGGCGATATCTATTTCGTTCTACTTTTCTTTTCATTATCCAGGGGAATCGGTAGACGTGTGGTGCCCCCTGACTACCATACGTCTCATTGACTCCCTCCGCACCAGATACGAGTGCCCACAACGTCTTAGCGAGACCCCAAAAGAATCCAGCAAAAGAGCGCGGTCCTTTCAAATAAAACCAGCCGCGACCAACTTGCACCGTAGAGCAAGGATTAAGAAGTGTTGGGATAGCCGCTACGGCACGTTTTTTTGTGACTCGCATGAGTTCGCAAAGACCTTTATCAAAATCAGGTAAATGTTCAAGGACATGAGAACTGACCACAAGGTCAAAACTATTATCAGCGAAAGGAAGCTTTTCTAAATCGCCCTGTATAAAATTTATCGTTAGATTATTTTCCTGCGCATACGTACGACATCGTTCAATATTTGGCTCCGACAAATCGATACCGGTCACTTGGGCGCCTTTTTGAGCCATCATCACTGAAAGAACGCCCTCGCCGCAGCCCGCGTCAAGCACCTTCATGCCTGGTTTTACAAACTTCAAAATACCTTCGTATTGTTTACGGTGCGCATACCGACGTAACGGATACGGCGACCGCAGCCGTTTTTCAATAATGGTGTCGTGATACCCGGTATAAAATTTTTTTATTTCAGTTTCGTTTTCCATAAGCAATCTCATCATACAAGCGAATATAACGTTCAGCAACTACATTCCATGATAAACTTTCGGCGAAAATTCGCGCCTGATGTACATAGTGAAGATATTCTTGATCAGACATTTTTAGTATAGATATCGAGTAATTCTCTTATTTTATACGAGAGATCATTTTTTTGTGCCCAGGCAACACATTGTTTTTTTTCAATTAAATTTTTATTCAAAATATTGTTAAGACGATCAGCCACTTGTTCACTATTATGGGCATTTACTACATAACCTGTTGTACCATCTAAAATAGCCTCTGCAGCACCAGAATCATTAGGACCAATACAAGGTACTCCATACATATTCGCCTCCAAGTATACCAAACCGAAACCTTCGAAATGTTTACCGTCATTTATAGAAAGCATAAGAAAAACATCAGCCTGCTTATAACATTCATCTAACCTCACATCATCTACACGCCCTTCAAAGACAACATTTTTATCTAATGCCGCACGACTAACCGCAGAACGTACGGTTTGATAATATACATCATTTGGTTTAAACGAACCAACAATACGAAACAAAAACATATCACCATAACGTTCTTTATATATTTTAAGCGCTTCAATTGCTTCGAGAATTCCCTTTCGAGCTTTAATACCCCCAACAAATAAAATATTCTTACGAGAAGAAGGATTGCTCTGCCGCACGAGAGAGAGGTTTTCTTTAAAATGAATACCGTGGCTAATAACAAAAATTTTATTTTTAATAGCACTGCGTAACCATGACGACAAGCGTGTTAGAAGATACTTTTCAGTGTAATGACTACCAGCAATTATCTTATTAAGTCGCTGGTACACAGACATAGTCAGATAAGAAGCCATAATCTTCCGCAACGGATTTTTAAAGAGAACTGGTATGTACGAATAGGTTCCGTGTACTGTTAATACAGTAACAGCACGACGAATTTTTAAAAAACTTAACAAGAAAACATATGGTTCAACGGGTACATGAATGATATCTGGATCAAATTCGTCAACATAATGTTGAATCTGGCGAGCTGTTGTATATACCCGGAATATATTACCGAGATATCTGAGTGGATCATCTAAAACAACCCGCTCGACAATACCTGTTTGTGTCGATGGTTGGCATACTAAGCAATATACCTGATGACCATGCTTAATGAGTTCTGTACCTATATCAAAGGTATACCTACTCCAGCCATCATTTTGATTGAGATGGTTGGTTAAAAAAAGTATTTTCATGATGTACTAAATCACGACTATAGTGTTTCAAATCAGCTTCGACCATCATACTGACTAATTCATCGAAAGAAACTTTTGGTTGCCATCCCAATACCGTTCGTGCTTTATTGCTATCGCCAAGAAGATGGTCGACTTCGACTGGCCGATAAAAATCTTTATTGATTCGCACTACAACCTTACCGTTCTCCTTATTCTTACCAACTTCTTCAAGCCCCTTACCTTCCCATAGTAACGATATATTCAAAGCCTTCGCGGCGGCCTTCACAAAATCACGTACGGAATGATCTTGACCAGTAGCAATGACATAATCATCAGCCTTATTTTGCTGAAGCATTTGCCACATTGCTCGAACATAGTCGCCGGCAAAGCCCCAGTCTCGACGTGCCTCTAAATTACCAAGTTCAAGAGTATCTTGTAATCCTAGTTTTATTTTAACGAGAGAAAGAGTTATTTTTCTCGTCACGAAGTGTTCACCACGACGCGGTGATTCATGATTGAATAAAAATCCGGAACAAATAAAGAGTCCGTGTTTTTCTCGGTAATTAACGACGTAATCTTCGTACGCTTTTAATTTTGCTTCACCATAGGGGCTCACCGGCTGAAATGGCGACTTCTCATTTTGTGGTGGATTTGTTTTACCAAACATTTCGCTAGTTGAGGCCTGGTAAATACATATTGCTGAATTCAATTCCATGACAACATTTACAAGACGACCGACGCCATAGTAATTGATTTCCATTGTTTCTTCAGGACACTTAAAGGAGATACCCACATCAGATTGGGCGGCTAGATTGTAAATCTCATCCGGTGCCGCAGCAGAAAGAGCACGGTGCAATGCTCCAAGATCACGTAAATCACCATAATGTATTCTGATATTTTTCTTGATTTCTGATAGACGCACAAACGGATCGTTGCTTGATCGACGTACTAACCCGTGCACTTCATAACCCTTTTGCAAAAGTAATTCTGCAAGATAAGAACCATCTTGCCCTGTCAAACCAGTAATAAAAGCTCGTTTTGCCATAACTTATTCTGAGGTTTAGAGTTGGTTTAAGTAAATACTGATCTATAGTAACACTTTAGAATATTTTGACTATAAATAGCCAAAATATTCACGATTGTTGTTGAATAAATTGAAGAATAGCTTGGGCGCGTTTGTCCCAAGTGTAGGCTTCGATGTCGCGCCGCGCAAGCGCGGCGCGACGAGACACCTCTTCTTCCTGTGCCATAACTGACGTTATCGCTTCCGCAAGAGCGCCGACATCACTCGGCGGTACAAAAAACGCATTTTTCTCCGACAAAATTTCTCGAATACTCGGCAAGTCAGAGGTGATGATAGGCGTACCGCTCGCCATGTACTCAAAAAGTTTAAGTGGCGACATGTAGTGAGCATAATGGGCACTATTAGGATAATTCATAATGAGCGCATCCGCCGCTTGCATGTAGCGAGCGGCCTGCTCATGGGTGACATGTGGCAGTATAGAAAATGATCCGTCGGGCACACCAAACGATTTTAACTTTTGTACAACACCATCAACTTCACGAGCTCCTGCCCCCACTAGCAACAAGAAGGTTTTTTGATTTTTTTGATACACCGCAGCAAATGATCGCAGAAGGTCATCAACTCCCTTTTCTCGCTCCATAGTTGTTAATTTACCCACGTACCCAACGATGAATCGATCGGTCGGCAAATCCAGTTCTCGTCGCAGCGCGTGCTTGTCTGTTATCGGGGCAAAAAGTTTGAGATCTACAGCATCAGACGCAACAACGATGCGTTCAGAAGGGACACCAGCAGCAGCGTATGCACTAGCGAGACCTTTTGAAATAGCAATTACGCGATAGGCATGCTTAGCAACAAAACGAGAAATCGCCGATGGCAGCGTATGTACTTCAAACACAAGTCGGCGGCCAAGTAGCATATACTGAATGAGCACAAATGCATCACGCGAATAAATAAAGTCAGCTTGTTGAAACGCCCGTCGTAATCGCGCTCGCTCTGAAAACCAGAGTGCAGAAATGATAAAACCGAGGCGCCTAAAATTTATAAGATCTGGAACACGGAGTGTCGTGAGTAAAAAATTTTTCTCAACTCTATAATAAGTAAAAGGGTCTTTCAAAATCGGTGTTGCACGAGTTGGCACCACCAACTCCACCGTCGCACCAGTCTTAGCAAAAGCCGCACACATATTCATAATTTGAATCCCGTGTGCCTTTTCCGTGGGTAATCTAATATTGGCGATATAGTAAATTTTCATACTAACACTTGGTGAAGGTTCTGCTTTTGCTAATTTTGTTTAGTTCGACATACATATAAAATCTGATGACCAAAAAGATTGGGCCACCAACGATACAGCGGCATACCAAAAAGAGATAAACCGTTTGACGCTTCAGCGTGCTCGAGAACTACATCCATATCACCTAGCCAGTCTTTAAAATCACGATGCGACCAGTATCGTACGTGCTCAGACGGATGAACTGCCCATTGAGTAAAAAAACGTCCGAAAAAAAATAAATGTATCCGATACCTATAAAAAGCACTGTTGGGAATAGTTACGATGAATCGTGTCGTATGCGGTGAAAAAGTTCGAATGACCTCCTCTGGGTTGGTAAGATGCTCCAATACCTCACTGAGTATTATAAAATCATACTGCGCATTAATTTCTTTTTCACTAATGCAATTCAAATCAAGAATAGAGGTACTAATGCCATGTTTTTTTTGTTCTTCTAAGATAAGGGGCGAAACATCAGAGACGGTCACTTTACAATCAGCTTCTTTAAGCACTAAAGGCAAACGGGAGCTACCGCAACTGATATCATATACCGAACTCCCCTTCGGAATAAGTCGCGCCATAATAAATTCTCGTTCTTTCAATTTTTTATTAATAGACACTCCACGCTGTTGCCAATACGTAGTGTAGTCTATTCGCCCCGTATTCTTGTAATCAGGTTTTCTGGTTCCGTTGAAATAGAGCATGGTGAGTAAGTTATGATAATCTCTGTTTTTACAGAGGTTGAAAATTTTCAAATACTTCTCTATAACTACTGATAATGGGATTATTTACTATATAAAAACTAATGAAATCAACAGCGATAGTTCGTATGACATAGTTCTTTTTCTTAATCATAGAGATAAATCACTGAGTAGTTGCCTAACAATAATTCGAGGAATACACATTTGTTTGAATTTTTCAGCAGCCGCACGTCCTAAACGGTCACGAAGCACGGTATTATTTTTCAAAATCTTGATCTGGTGTGCAAGACTTGCGGCATCAGCTGCGGTACAGAATACCACATCTTTTCCATCTGCAAAAACTTCGCGCATTGCCGGAGAATCCGCAGTAATAATAGCTTTGCCCATGGCCGCACATTCATACACTTTATTGGGAATGACTCGCATACATTTTTCTGTAGCACCAAGAATGCCGATACAAATATCAGCTAATGCAATGTACTCTGCGACCTTTTCTATCGGCATCTTATCAAGAAAGGTGACTTTGGAAAGGTACATCTCACTAGCACGTCTCTGTACAGTCATAAATGTCTGACCTGTTCCTATAAGATTAAAGTGGATATCTTCATCCTTAAGCAAAACCGCAGCCTCAATAATATACTCAACACCCTGAAGAGGAATATATGTTCCATGAAATTCTACAGTAAATGATGAATGAGAGGAGATATTTTTAAAAGATGGAACAAAAATATTGTCATCAGAGCCAACAAGAACCCGAATAAATTTATTTTCGGAAATTTTAAAAGTCTTATTGAAGTAGTGGATGTGTTCATTGGTATCAAGTAATACCTTCTGCGCAAGCCTGACACTACTCCAGTCTAGAAAATAATCTCGAATACCACGCAAACTTCGTGGACTATATAACTTACGATCAAATACATTCGAATCAAATAAAGAAAGAAAAGCATCAAAGATAATTTTCTTACCGAACACCAGCCGGGCCAGCCACACAATTCGCTGTCCGGGAAACGCCACAAGCACAAGATCAGGTTTATTTTTTCTCATCTGCAGAGCTTGTGCCAATAATCTGACTGCTTGAAAGAGGCCTCGATATTTGTGCGGATCAACCCGACATTCGAGGACTTCCCAACCATTTTCTTTAAAACCGCGCATCAGTACGCGATTGCGTGAATAGGTCGACTTATAGATACCAAAAAAACAAACACGTTTAGGATTATTCATATATTTCTTGCAGGATGCACGGAATAAAATTAGCGAGCGAGTGATGCTCTTGCACGTATTGGGGAGTCAACGGCAACCGCGCCAGCGCCGGATCAGTGGTGTCAACGGGTAACCCGCAGGCCGCAGCCTCGAGCACTACTTTGTCGAGACTGCCGGTGGTGCTACGATGAATCAAAAGCGCCGCGCGGCGATAAGCGTCTCGCATCTGGGTTTGGGTAAGTGATCCCAAGAACGTCACTCGCGCCTTGAGTTTTGCAGCGAGCGTTTCTAATTTTTGTTTTTCCGGGCCGTCTCCGGCAATGTGCAGCTCTTTGTGCGATTGTGCCGCTTCGCGTATCGCCACATCATGTCGTTTACTCGGCATCAGACGACCTACCGAAAGCCACCACTCGCCACGTTTAATATTCAAATCGGGAGAGAAAAAAACTGTGTCGATACCGTGGCCGACAATACGAAGTTTTTTTGTCGGCAGCCGAAAACTTTCTGCCGATGCTGTTAATGCTTTATTAATAAGCATCACGGCGAAACGCAACTTAGCGCTCACCGCTTTATGGGTATACCACAGCACACTTTTTTTATTCCAGAGCCGCCACAGCGCTCCGCCAAGGATGACATATTCGGGATTCATATGCACAAATACCGCATCGTACTCTTTTCTATATTTAAAAAGATAGCTGTAGAAACGAGATACATATTGCAGACGGGATTTTTTCTGCTCTTTACCGAGCGAGAGCACTCGAACATTTACAGGCAAATCGTATTTTCCTTTCTCGAGGCAAATAACCGTTACGTGCTGACAATGCTTAGCAAACTCCTCAATCCAGCGGTGGAAAAAACCGAGTATGGGATTATTTAGGTCAACGCTTTGAGTAATGATGAGCAGGCGCTTTTGCCGTGTCGTCGCGAGCGTTTTTTCAAAAAGTTTTTTGTACTCCCCTAAATAATGCTCTTCGAAAATTACGTTTTTCTCGACGCGCTCGCGGGCTGCGCTGGCGAGTTTTTCGCGATCCACACTCGAGAGAGCGAGTGTTTCCTTGAGCGCCGCGGCACAACGCGCTTCGCTACCAACCGGATAGACTCGTGCACTCTCGCCATCACGTACCAACTCACCCGCTATACCAACGTCAGACGTCACGATAGGCAATCCGGCGAGCGCCGCTTCGACGAGCGACAGGCCGTAGCCTTCATAGCGCGAGGTCGAAAGAAATAGATCAGCAGTTTTATAGTACGAAACGATATCGCGTGTCCACGGTTCAAATAGTACTGATTCATTGATGCCGAGCGCGGCAGCAAGATGTTCTAAACGTGCCTTTTGGGGACCATCGCCAACGATCAGCAAGCCAACAGTAGGAAAATCAACGAGCACATTTTTAAAGGCGCGCAACGCAAGCACGATATCTTTTTCTGACGCTAATCGCGAAGCCATTAGGATAATGTCGGAAAATTGCGGATATTTTTCGCCAAGATTTATTGCTGGCGCCGCCGCAAAACGCGCGGTGTCAGTGTGGATTGGCAAGACAGCGATTTTCGCTCGCTCCACAGGCGAAAGATGTGGTGCGAGCGACCGCGCAATGCGCTCTGACACAACCCGAACCTGATCGGCCCGCGGCAAAACTCGCCAGGCAATAAACGTACGCACAAAATTCAGCAACGAATGACGCCAAAAGTATGGACTCAAAAAATCAGTGTGCACCTGCACCTGCAAACCAAGCTTAAAATGCTTCTTCAAAAATACTCCCACGAGCCCTGTTTCGAACGGATCCTGCACGGACAGAATAGTGTCAGCCGCCTGAAATTTCCTCTCACTAATAAGCTTCGCTGCTATGCGCTTCGCATCTCGAATATAAAAAAATCTCGAGCGAGAGTTAGTTGGATAGGCCCACACGTTAGGCGCTAATTGTTGCGGAGCAAAACCTTTTCGCGTAAAAATGACGACGTACAATTCCCCCACTAAACCGCCATAAGCAACCAGCCGCTCACGGACAGCACTCCCCTCTTCAAAAGTTTTTCGGTCAGTACCAAGCCGCTCCTCGTTCATAGTAATAGTTTACTTGATTTCAGAAAAAATGCGTTCATGAGCGGCGACAACATCGCGCCACGTCCAAGGCACAGCAAGTTTTTCGAGACTTTTAATAAATGCTTGATATGCCGCTGGATCCGTAAGGCGGTTGAGTGCGGCTGCAATATCGTCGACCGACGCTGGGTCAATTTTCAAAAAATTATCCGACGCCAGCCGCAGATAATTTTCTTTGGTCAATAAAAAAGGAACTCCAGCCGCCAAACATTCATACACTTGATGGGGCGAAATGTCCGTCCAACTCGGGATAACCACAAGCCAAGCATCTGCGACCAAGCGATACAGTTCCGTCTGTGGCAATGGCGGCGAAAAACGCACTCGCTCGGCCAATCCGAGTTCATCCACCACATGTCGCAACCGCGCTTCCTCCGGCCCCGCACCAATAATACTAAGCGTGAAAGATTCATCGCGCAGCTTAGCAAAAGCCCGCACCAGCGACGTGACATTTTTCATCACAATCAACCGCCCGGCGAAAACAATTTCGTGACGACGCTGCTCGATGGCAATTGCCGTGGTCGCATCCGGCTTGAGAATTTCAGACGCAACGTTGTACACAACGCCAGTCTGCCCCGTCCCGAGCCGATAATATTTTTCAAATAAAATCCGCTGCGGATCAGAATTAAAAATTACTTTTTGTGCACCACTAAACACCCAGCCAATCACAGCGTACATTAATCGATACTGACGATATATCCCGCGCTCATAAAACGCTCGCAGGGTCATTGGCGGCCGACCTTGCGCAAGATATTTTTCCCAAATGTAACCGCCGCCGACGCGCACGATATATGGCACGCCACGCATGCGACACACTGCCGCGGCCGGCGCCCCGGCCGAAAACCAATCCAAACAATAGACAAGATCGGGTCGTACGGTGGCACGCGTAAGGCGCCGCATCTGCCAAAAGTAACGAATATAATTAGAAATTTTATTTTGCCGGCGGCGCACAGTAATCACTGGAAACGGAAATATACCCATCTCGCTAGATGCAACCGAAGAATACGTAATGAGCGTTACCTGATGTCCCGCAGCAAGCAAGCGCGTACCGATTTCAGCCGCGAACGTGGCCGGCCCACCCAATTCCGGTTTAAAAATACCAGCGGCAATAAGAATTTTCATCGCCCCTCTATGCTACCGTTTTTCCGCTCTTTTATCAAAAAATAAAAAGCCAAATAAAAAACACCGGAGCATGCCGGTGGGGGGAGTGTAGGCCGAGTATTTAATCACACTCCCTCAAAACTCACATTCCTTGTGGTTAACCGAAAAATAAGATCCATGCTGATCTTATTCTCCTGACAAAGCCATAGCTTCGTCTGGTTAACCAACCGTTCATCAGAAGCTCACTATAGGGAGTATCCTCTGACGAACTTGGCGGAACGAGCCGTTGCAAGAGTCGCAATGAGAAGTGTGGTACAAGAATTTTAGAGAGATTGGAGTCAATCCCTCTCTTGTACTTCACTACTCAATCTGACAACATTATACTGTAATTTTAAATTTAACGCAAGATATCAAAAACCTGACGTTCTATTGCGTCAGCAATAGTCTGCCAATCATAGCGAGCCGCGAGTTTTTTTCCGTTCACAATTAATTTTTCTCGCAGCACAGAGTCGTCTACTATTTTTTTTACCGCCATCGCTATACTTTCTGGGTTTTTGGGTTTACAGAAAAGACCGGTTTCGCCGTCACGCAAG
>JAJYGQ010000016.1 GCA_021785065.1 bacterium | reverse complement strand
CGGTTTTGCGTCTCCTTGATCGCAGAGCAAAAATGAGCCGCGAAGATTTTGAGCGCGAAGCGGCAAAGATTTTTTCCGATGAGAAAGCGCTCGACGCATTTCTAAACGAGAAGCAAACTGAAAGCCGAGAGATTAGTGGTCTTATACAAACCCTCAACGACCGCGGCATTGCCAACGTTCGCTATTCCCCCGAAATAGTGCGTGGTTTTGATTACTACACCGGCATGGTATTTGAAGTTTTTGACACAAACTCCAAGAATCCCCGCTCGCTTTTCGGCGGCGGGCGATACGATAATTTGCTCGATGTGTTTGGCGCGGAAAAAATTCCGGCGGTTGGATTTGGCGCCGGCGACGTGACGATGCGCGACTTTTTAGAAACACACAATCTATTACCCACCAGCGTAACCCAATCAAAAACAGTCCTCGCGCTCTGTGTTGTTGATCCTGATGAAAAAATATTCGCGGGCGCCGAAAAATTAGCCCAAGCATTACGCGTGCAAGGTGTGAAGGTGAGCATTGATATTAGCGGCAAGAAAATTGGCGACCAAATTCGCAATGCCGACCGGCGTGGTATTCCCTACGTTATCGCTATTGGCGAAACAGAAATCGCCTCGGGAAAATTCAAGGTTAAAAATTTGGCGAGTAGTGAAGAAATTGAAGCGGCATCGGCCCAAGCGGTTGTTGATGTCGTCACAAAATAGTACACTAGGCTCCCATGCGCGTTATCGTATTTGATATTGAAACAAAAAATATTTTTCAAGATGTCGGCTCTAATGATCCAGCAGCATTAGACATTTCCGTAGTCGGCGTATACGACTCACAAACTGATACCTATCGCGCCTACGTCGAAGAAGAATTACCGCACCTTTGGCCGATATTTGAGCACGCCGATGCACTCGTTGGTTACAACAGTGACTACTTTGATATTCCCCTTTTAAATAAATATTATCCGGGCGATTTAACCAAAATAAAAAGTATTGATCTCTTAGCAGAAATTAAAAAGTCGCTCGGTCGCCGTTTAAAACTCGATCAAATCGCCGAGGGTACGCTTGGTCAAAATAAATCCGGCCACGGCCTGCAAGCGCTCACCTGGTGGAAAAACGGCGAAATTGAAAAAGTGAAAAAATATTGTCTCGACGATGTGAAGCTCACTAAAGAATTATACGAATATGCTCTTGCCCATAAAAAACTCTACTATAAAGATGGTGCACAGAAGGTAGCCATTCCTATTAGCACCGACAATTGGAACGAAACCTCAGACGCAAGTCTTACCCACACCCTGCCGTTTTAAATATGCTATCCTTAAGAGGAAATGGAGAGGGAACCTAAAAAACATTATTGGATACTGCCTGTGGCTATTGTCATCGCCGGCGTTGCAGTTGCCGCGGCAATTGTCTATTTTAAAATGCCGGGAAATTCTTCTCCGACATCCTCCTTGAGTACCTCGGCAGCGGCGGGGGCATCGATTCAAAATTTACCCCCCGTTACGTCGGCTGATCACATCCTCGGTAGCATTAACGCACCAGTCATGGTGGTAGAATACGGCGATACTAATTGTCCATACTGCCAACAATTTCAAAATACTATGCAGCAGATTATGGCGACCTATGGGCCGCAAGGCACCAATCAAGTTGCCTGGGTCTATCGACATTTCGCCTTTCACCCGAATTCTCCTAAAGAAGCTCAGGCTACCGAGTGCGCCGCAGAACTCGGCGGTAACGGCGCATTTTGGAATTACCTTGAAACGCTTATTAGCGATAAAAACTTTAATCAAGTTCCCTATCAAGGACTTGATCCTGGCCAGTTGCCGGTACTGGCCGCTCAAATTGGTTTAAATCAACAAGCCTTCACGACGTGCTTAGAAAGCAATAAATACGCGGCAAAAGTGACACAAGAATACAATGATGCCATCGCCGCAGGAGCCCAGGGTGCACCGTTTATTGTCCTGGAAACTGCCACGGCAAAAATTCCTATCACCACTGGCGCCGTGCCTTACGCAAACTTGAAAGCGGCTATCGATACTCTCTTGAATCCAAAAAGTTAATATAAAAAGAGGCGGCTTCAGGGGCCACCTCTTGGTTGTTGGTTTTTTATTCTTGTGCCGCAACCCCTGGCATCGGGTTGCCAGACGATTGATGACGCATCTCATTGTCACGGCGGAACCGTCGACAATGAAAATGTATCAGGACCCAATCAGTCAGCCGGCGAAAAATGACTGAACAGATTAAACTGAACCGACTGAACGGCTTGGGCCACACCTCTGGCCGTGGTCGCTCTAGACAACAAACAATTGCCCTGACGACCTCTTCCACGGATTGTTTTTTACCAGGAACAAATGCCCCCGGTTTTGAGGATCTATTGTTGATACCCTCAAAAAACTCCGTGTCATCCACTGTAAGGGGATGTACGCTACTAACGTATACCCCATCAGCATGGAGCTCCGGCCGCAAAGCCTCGGCTAGATTGAGCTGCGCGGCTTTTGTGGCAGAATATACTCCCATGTAAGGTACCCCACGGCGCGCACATGCACTCGAAACGATAACAATATGACCGGTGCGTCCATCTTTTTCAGGTTGTGTTTTCATAAGGGGAATTACTGCTCGAACACACCAAAGCGTGCCGAAAAAATTTGTATTGAAGATATCCTCAATACGCTCGGGTTGCATTTTTTCGAGAGCACCCGCCCACCCATAACCAGCATTACATACTAAAACATCTAGGCGCTGGAAATGACTGAAAGCGTGGTACACAATCCGCTCACAATCTTCCCGCTTTGTTATATCACCTGGTAGGACGAGATGTTCGCCACCAAGCTCAGCGTTGAGACTCTCCAGAAGTTCCCGACGACGAGCAACCAGTGCTAATCGACAGCCACGATACGAGAGAATTTTTGCGAGCGAGCGACCAATGCCAGAGCTTGCTCCGGTAATGATTACTACCATGCCCTGGAGATTCCTTTTTTTAGAGAACGGAAACATAACGCCTCCTTTCGTAGACGTAGTACACAAAAAATCGAACACACTGCTCGATAATCTGAATA
>JAJYGQ010000012.1 GCA_021785065.1 bacterium | reverse complement strand
TTGATGCGAGCGAGGATTTGAGTTTTGAGCTCTGGTGCGACACGATATTTTTTCATATAACGTTAGTCTAGTAAATTTGTTGATAATCTCCTAGACTTCGTGTCCGATGTTTGGGGTACCTTCCATACCGAAAGGAGGTGACGTATATGTTAGGGTTACGAATAATAGATCCTATTCCGGATCCACCCATTCCCCCAGACGCAGAACCAAACGCAGAAGAAGATCTGCACTGAATCTGCTGAAACAGTCGGGAGACGTTCTCCTGACACACTCAAACCACCTTCAAAAGGAGATCGTCATGAGATTTGGCATCTACTGTGAAGATGAAGATGATTGCGATAGCCCTGGATCGTGTGTCTGATGATTTCATAGTTATTAAATAAGATGCCCTAATTTCTTCTTTTTTGTCTCTAAATATTTATCGATGTGCTCGTTGGTTTCATAGTCAAGTTTTTCACGAGAGATCATTTCGAATCCATTCTTGCTAAAAAACTCGAGTTTACGAGGGTCATTACTTGCCAGTTTTATCTTTTTACAACCAATCTCGTGTAGCGCTTTTGCGGCAGAAGTATAATCGCGATAATCAAGTTTATCGTATCCCAATGCTCTAAACGCCTCGGATGTATCAACACCATGCACTCTCTCGTATTCCATCGATTTTATCTTATTTTTTAAACCGATACCTCGACCTTCTTGGTCAAGATATACAATAACCCCTTTTCCTATTCGAGCAATTTCTTGCATTGATGAAATCAACTGCTTTGAGCAATCGCAGTCTATGGTATGGAAGGACTGGCTAAATAAGCAAGATGAGTGCACCCGTACAAACAATGGCTCGTCTGTATTAATTTCGCCCTTAATCAAAGTTAAACAATTACCGCTATCGAATTCGTGGTAATTTACCTTAAAATCACCATTTTCTGTATTCAATATTGTTGAGCTATATATCATTTATTTAATATTATTTTGTAAAAATTCATTTTTCCGCATTTAAGCAAAACTTCTTCCTGTAACTTAGGCAACTTGTATTTAGGGTCCTGGACTTTTTCGCCATTAACAAGAACACCCCCTTGCTCAATAAGAGTGTGGGATGCTGTTTTTGATGGACGAATTTTTAACGCGACCAAAACGGACATAAGATCGATATCTTCTTCCAGATTAAGACTTGAGAGTGGTACAGTTATGTATTCGACATTATCTTGTTTTTTATCTTGAAATTGGTGATAGAAGTGATCGTTTGCTTCTTGCGCATCTTTGATTGAATGAAATTGTTCGACAATATTAAAGGCAAGTGCTTTTTTAATATGCATCGGATTGTTGGTTTCTTTTAACTGATCGAGGATAGTCTTTTTTTTCTCCGGATCAAATGATGATACTAAAGTAATATATTCCGGTAGAAGTTTGTCTGGTATAGACATTATTTTGCCAAACATTTTTTTGGGCTCTTCAGTAATGCCGATATAGTTATTAAGCGACTTACTCATTTTATCGGTGCCATCAGTACCCCGAAGAAGTGGCATGCATATAATTGCCTGCGCCATTAAACCTTTTGCTTCCTGTAGAAAACGTCCTATTTGCAGATTAAACAATTGATCTGTACCACCAATTTCTATATCCGCTTTTATTACGAGCGAATCATACCCTTGCAAGAGTGGGTATACAAGCTCGTGCATTGCAATTGGTATTTCGTTTTCATAACGCTTGCGAAAATCATCTCTCGTGAGCATTCTTCCCAGATTATATGTGGCGAGCAATTTTATGACATCCGTCAAATTCATTTTGCTTAACCATTCGGAGTTGTACCTGATCTCAACCTTGTTTATATCAAGTATTTTTGATAATTGATGAACATACGTCTTAGAATTTTCATCAATTTTATCCTTTGATAAGGGCGGTCGAGTTTTATTTTTCCCAGTAGGATCTCCGATGTTGGCGGTAAAATCACCGATTATGAGCACAATTTTATGGCCGAATTCCTGGAATTGCTTAAGTTTTTTGAGAACAACTGCATGGCCAAGGTGCAAATCCGGGGCAGTAGGATCAAAGCCTAATTTAACCACGAGAGGCCTTTTTTCTTTTTTTGATAGTTCTATTTTTTCAGAAACTGAATTATCTGGCAAGATTATCTCTGCACCCCTTAGAAGAGCGCTCTCTTCTTGATTTGTATTATTTTTTAAAGATATTCTAGACATATATTAAATATGAATAAAATAACATAAATTTATGATTTTTGAAAGGGTGGCTTTAAATTTACCCCACACCCGGTCACACCATATCGCAGTAACCACCGAAAAATCTTTTTTTGTTGACCGCCACCTTTTTTCACCCTTTTTAAATAGTGGTAACCATCTGCAATTCTCCAGCATTTGCAGGTGTCACTCCACACTCCGTTTCAGTATTGCTGGCTGTTAATTTGTATGATTTACCGTACCTCCTGAACACTTTTGATGGGCACTGTAAGTGTCCCGACAGCGGCGCACAATGTGGCTAATCTGTAACATCTCTTTCCAACCACGAATCCCCGTTGACTGTTTCAGTAAACGGGGATTCTTTTATTGTTTATAGATATGCTATTGTAAAGAACGTAATTATGGAAAATACTACAAAAAACGGAAATACTTTCAAAAGTTTTTCTCTTAAGAATGGTTTGCAGGTAATTCTCGTATCTAAAGAAGATTCTGAAACGGTCGCGTGTAGCCTGATGGGTAAAGCAGGAAGCATGTATGAGCGTGGAGAAGAAATTGGCGCGGCACATTTTCTAGAACATATTGTTTTAGAGGGTTCGAAAGATTATCCGAGTTCGGATAAGGTTTCAGAAATTGTTGAGAATGTGGGAGGTATTCATGGCGCGGCTACCAATAAAGATATTGTGCAGTATTGGACAAAAACACTCAGTGAATATCTAGAGCAATCTCTTATCTATCTTTCACAAGTGGCACTTTTCCCTCTTATCGCAGATAAGGACGTAGAAAAACATAAAAAAATTATCGAACAGGAAATCTTGCGTTTTAAAGCAAGTCCAGAAAATTATTTACCACGTTTAGCTTATCAAGGAATTTTTCCAAACCAGCGGATAGGAGGGTTGAATACAGGTGATATCGATGATATTAAAAAAATAACGAGCAACGTTTTACGAGATTATCTACGTCGTATGTACAAAGCTCCATCTTTTGTTTTGGTTATTTGTGGAAGAATACCTAAAACAGCGCAAGAATTAGTAGGAAAATATTTTAACGATATGCCCGCCGGTCGACCAGAAGAAATTTCGGTTGTATTTAACACAGAGAGTTCGGTTGTTATTGAAAACCGACCGCACGAGGAGCAAGTTGCTATTCAAATAAGTTTTCAGTCATTTACTGGTAATACAGATGAAAATTATGTTGCTAAGGTAATTTCTTACATACTCGGTGCGGGAAAACTTTCTCGTCTCCGTAAAAAAATACGGGAAGAGTATGCTCTCGCGTATAGATTTTCGATGTCACAGTTTACGAGTGAGCAGTTCGGTATTATGTCGATTAGTGCCGGTATTGCAGAAAAAAATATGGAGCTGTATATACAACTTGTCATGACAGAACTAAAGGAATTATCGAAATATGGTCCGTCAGAAGAAGAACTTAAACGCTGCACACAGTATGCGCGATCTATTTTTGCTTTTATGATGGAAAATCCTTCAAATATTGCGTCATACTACGGACGTAAATATCTTTTAGGTGATCAAAGGGATGAGATGGAAATGTACAAGAAATTAACTTCGTATGACGTGAAAGATATAGCGCGGAGAATTTTTGACCAGCCGCCACAATATACAGCAATTGGCAAAACGCTCAACGAAAAAATATTCAAAGATCATTCTCTCAAGAAGAAGTAAAAATTGTGTCATATATAAACCCGCAGATTCTCCAACAGAAAACCCAGATTTGTGAGGGATTACGAGCTATCGCGCGACATCTGTAACCATTTCGTGGATGGCTGTCTCGCTCAGATTCATGGTAAGCCTTAAGAAGGCCCTTATAGTACCACATATTGAGCAAAACGTTAAGCTTACCGTAATAGTTGACAATTATCTTTAAAAATTTTAATGTAACGACAGATTGTATTGTCATCCAGTTCTTTTAATAGGAGTTAAAATGAAAATTACTGGCGCTTGGCTTACGGTAAACAGGGCTTGTAATATGCGTTGTCCGTGGTGCTATGCTTCGTCAACCAAATTTGATCATGCTGCAACTATGGAAGCGGATCTTGCATATCGATTGCTGGATCTATTTTCAGATCTTGGCGTGAAGGGTGTGGTTATTCTGGGGGGTGAGCCAACCGTGTACCCCCATCTCCTAGAAGTGATTAGGTACACAGTAAGCAGGAACATGAAGCCTGTAATAGTCACTAACGGAAAGCGTTTGTCTAACTTGTCGTATGCACGTTTACTACAAGCGACTGGCATCAAGGACATCACGATCTCGCTTAAAGCTGTTGAATCGGAGGGATACAGACCCCTTCGTATTTCAGATGACACTGATCTCTTTGAACAGGTTTGTGCGGCAATTAAAAACGTACAGCGTGTTGGGATCGGGCTCAATGTATCGGTCACGCTCGTGAGAAGTCTTGACGGAAAGCTTGAGCGACTTGTGGAACTTCTTACAAAACTCAATCCTAAACACGTGACTGTAGACATGGGTACGCCCGTCATAAAACCGGATGGTACAGACGGTGAGGGAATTTTGAACCCCCTTGAATTGGCGGAAATTGTCGCTAGGTTGTATGAGATTTTAAAACCAACCAGCCTGAACTATAGTTTCTACCTTTCAATCCCACTGTGTCTCATTGATCCGAAGATTCGATCCGAGATGATTGGGGCCGGAAGGGTGTTAACCACGTGCCACGTTCCTAAGGGCCAGGGCGTAGTTTTTACTCCAGAAGGCAGTGTTATTTTATGTAACCACTTCTCGTCGTTTCCAATTGGGCGGTTTGGCATCGATTTCACCTCGGCGCAAGAGTTTGAGGTATTTTGGAACAGTACAAGCGTTACCAAGCTACGCTCGAGGGCTTCTGAGTTTCCGCACGAAAGATGTCAGACATGTGACGATTGGGACATTTGTGGTGGTGGCTGCTTTGTAAAGTGGCTGCATTGGAATCCAGAACTTTTTATTCCCGAGAAAGGAGGTGATAAGTATGAAAGAGCTTCTGCGGTTTCTTGACCAAAATCAGCGTGGCACTCACGTAAGTGCCCCTGTTGCTCGTGGCATCAGAACGGCAATTGCAGCATCTGGAAATGATTACAACTGCGATCATTGTCAATGCGATTGTCATGAATGCGCCGGCGGCGACACAACAGACGATCGGTGATTTTAAGTCGGGAACGGGGGTGCTGTACAAGAATTCGGCACCCTCTTTTTTATTTTTCTATTAATTAATGGTAAAATGAGTAAAAAAAATTTTACATATGAATTCTTCTCCCATCGTTACGTTTGTTGTAGATAAAGAACTAGAGATAGCCAATTATCTCATTGGTCTTTCAAGTTATAAAAGAAATAAAGAAAGCGGTTTTCCTCAGATGAAAAATGACTTTGTAGAGAAATTGTCTTTACTTACTTCATACGATGAGATTCGTTCAGAAATTGAAAAACACATAGAAAAGTACTACAGGCAAAAGGAGAAGTTGCAATCGTTAGTAATTGATATAAATAATGAGTGGCAAAAAATAGAAAAAAAGTTTATTGAAAAATTGGAAAAAGTACATGAGCGCCCATTTCCTTATAATTCAATAAGGGGTGTCTTATCATGCTCGCACCGTTTCGGCTACAACATAGAAAATCTGTGGTTTGCCACAGATATGCTGAGAAATAAGTTTATTGCTATAGATACAGCTACTCACGAGCTAATGCATTTTATGTTTCATAAGTATTTTGATTCCGTATGTATTGAAAACGGACTGTCTAAGAATCAGATGTGGGATGTGAAGGAAGCCTTTACGATTCTTTTAAATAGTGAATTTTCTGGATTTAGATTTCAAGCGGATCAGGGTTACTCACCTCATGCACAATTACGCGAAATAATTCAAAAGGTATGGCAGGAAAACCATAATTTCAGCGAGACTCTAGTTGCTACAATAAATTTTATAAAGAAATAGGATAGCATCCATGAAGGAAATTATCATGCTTAAAACCTTCTTTCTATAACCAAACCCTACTCTAAGAAACCCCGCCCTTCTTCGCAATAATATGGAACACGTGCCAGTGTTTTGTACTTCCGGCGGCAGTTGTGCCGTCTTTTTCTTCCTCGTGCAGCCAAATGGTGGAGAGCGGTAGCAGCAACCCCTGAACTTGCTCTTTTGTATGAAAGGTCATCACTTTTCCTGGTGCATTCCATTCATCGTGCGTACCAAAAAATTGACCGACGAAAATGCCGCCAGACTTTAGTGCGTGTTTAATGTTTATAAAACGGCATCAAATGTTTTCGGATCATTAAAAGGTAGTGCCCATTGTGCAGTAACGAGATCATATTTTTCCGACTCAAAAACAAATTGATCAAACGACGTTTTAATAAATGTAAAATGGGGATTATTAATTTTTTTCGCCAAATTTTCCGAGGCCACGGAATTATCAACTGCGGTGACAATAAAACCCTGATCCAACAAAAATTTACTGTCGACCAGAGCTCCAGCACCAAGGTCAAGTGCTGTCAGTGTGTTATTCCCCTTCCGCACGTATTCCAAAGCCCGCATAAGCAATCGGGACGGCGGTTTGGATGATGTCGCATTATAGTAATTTGCCCAGCGGTCGTTCATAGAAATCTAAACTTTAATTTTATCAAAAAATTTATGTTTTATTAAGAAAAATTTTAATACTAGGACGCTATAATCCTACCGTTCCGAGACAAAGCGATTGTATTTTTATGAGAAAGAGATATAATTTGTTTACTTGGTGAAAGCTGGGTTTCAAAAATCAGATATATCGACGACCTAGTCAAACTCCCGACCATCTGGCCGGGAGTTTGTGTATGTTGGATCTTTTACGCTCTCTTTTAAAAGAGTTTCTCTTGCTTTACACCACCTCCACCTTTTGCCAGGGGGTGCCGAGGCGCGGGAGGAGCCAGCGGTCAACGCCCCACCAGCCGGCGATGCGCCAAGCCAACACGAGGCCAATGCCAAGGGTGAAGAGAATAGGATTGGTGCTCACCGTGCCGGCAAGGAGATAATTGAGATTCATAAAAAGACCAAAAAACGCGGCGATGCCGGTGAAGACACCAATAATAAGAGCGACGCCGACGGCCAACTCGCCAATAGAAATGACATGCGCCCAGATCACCGGATGAGCCAACACGACAAATTGCAAAAAAGTCGCATACCACCCCTGCACATTAGGATGCGCGCCAGACGCTTGTGTCAGTGAGCCTTTCAAAAATCCTTGGAGCGCGGTACCGGACTGCGCGCCAAACCACGCCGGACTCGTCACCTTTTCCCAACCGGCCGACACCCATTCCCAGCCAACATAGAGTCGCACGATGAGCCAAAACCAAGCCACGCGCGTGTCGGCAAAAATAAATTTCGAGAGCGGAGACTCCGCAACAAAAATTTTCTGAGCCATTTTAAAATTTTCTTTAATTACTAAATTACTAATAGTTAGTATAGACCACTAGGTAGTATAGCAAAAATTCGCTCGCCAAAATGCTATACTATTACTATATGTCAAAATCAGTTTGCGTGACTCGCCCCATTCCGGAGGCTGGTCTTACCTTGCTTCGCGAGCACGGCTACGACGTCGATAGCAACCCTTCTGACGCCTTGTTAAGCCACGAAGAAGTCATCTCATTATTACAAAAAAAGCCCTACGACGGGGCGCTCACACTCCTCACCGATAAAATCGACGCGGCCGTTTTTGATGCCGCGCCCAGCATTAAAATTTACGCCAACTATGCCAGCGGCTTCGACAATATCGACCTAGCTGAGGCCCGCAAGCGCGGCATCACCGTTACCAATGCTCCCGCGCCGCTTACCAGTGAAGCAGTAGCTGAGCACACCATCGCGCTTACTCTTGCCCTGGCCGCCCGCGTCGTGGAAGCTGATCAATTTGTCCGCGATGGCAAGTATGCTGGCTGGTCGCCTATGAATTTCGTCGGCACCGACATTGTCGGCAAAAATTTTGGCCTCATTGGCGCCGGTCGCATTGGCGAGCGCGTCGCCCATTACGCCCGAGGCTTAGGTATGAGCATTTTTTACACTGATGTGCGCCGCAGCGACGCTTTCGAAAAAGCTTGCGACGCCACCTACTGCGAGAGCATCGAAAAACTCCTGCCGCAGGTAGATGTCGTGAGTCTCCACGTCCCTCTCCTGCCTACCACTCGCCATCTTATAAACGCCGAGCGTCTGCGCCTCATGAAGCCGACAGCATTTCTCATCAATACCGCCCGCGGGCCGGTAGTCGAAGAAGCCGCGCTGGAAGAAGCGCTCAAACAAAAAACTATCGCCGCGGCGGCGCTCGATGTCTTCGAATTTGAGCCTAAGGTTAGCCCTGGTTTAATTGCTCTGCCTAATGTTATCCTGACGCCCCACATCGCTTCAGCGAGCATCGCCACCCGTGATCAAATGGCCACCATCGCCGCCCAAAACCTCATCGACTTTTTTGAAGGTCGCCAGCCTAAATACGCCGTCAATAAATAAGCCATCGCTATGAACGGAAAGCTCCTCATCGCTCGCCACCAAGAATCCGAATGGAATAAACTCGGCAAATGGACCGGTCGGCGCGACCGCCACCTCACCGACTATGGCTTTGAGAAAGCTAATGAGATGGGCACGCTCATAAAAGACATCCCCATCGACTTTGCCTTCGCCTCTATGCAGGTGCGCGCCATTGAAACGCTCTCCTGCATCCTCAGCACTAATAACGAAGACGAAATTCCCGCCGAGCACAATGCCGCTCTCGATGAGCGCGATTACGGCGACTATACCGGCAAAAATAAATGGGATATGGAAAAGCTCCTCGGCAAAGAAACCTTCAAAGAGCTGCGCCGCGGTTGGGATTACCCTATTCCCCACGGCGAAACCCTCAAAATGGTCTACGAGCGCTCCGTCCCCTATTATCTCGAGAAAATCCTGCCAAAAGTCAAAGAAGGTAAGAATGTGCTTGTCGTCGCCCACGGCAACTCCCTTCGATCTATTATTAAGTATATAGAGGGTATTTCCGACCAAAATATCGCTAACTTTGAGGTTCCTTTTGGGGCCATCCTTATTTATAGCGTCGACGAAAAGGGTCGGATGGTTCATAAGGAAGTTCGCGCCACCGTCACCAACGTACCCGCGTAATTTTCGACATAAATTTTACTAGAAAACAATACATACAAACTTACTAGATTGACACTGCAACTGGAGGCTGTTGCAGTAGAGAATTTTTCCACTTTTTTGATGTTTTACTCTTTTCATACATTTTCTTATTGCTATACTAAGTGGGTAATAAACTAATTTTAAAAGCATATGCCCACCGCAAAAAAATCCTCAGCAGCAGAATCAATTGTTAAGAACATTCAAAAGCGAGACGGAACTGTTGTACCGTTCAATGTTGAAAAAATTTCGAATGCAATCAATAAAGCAATGATTGCTGCCGGTGAGGGTTCTCAGAAAGAAGCGGAGATGGTTGCTAACAAGGTGTATGCCGATGCGGTGCGCATCACCAAAAAGTACAAGACCTTCGTGCCGACCGTTGAGGGCGTCCAAGACACTGTTGAAAAGGAGCTCATCCTTTCCGAATATGTCAAAACAGCAAAAACCTATATTTTGTACCGCGAAGAACGAGCAAAATTACGCGAAAAAGGCGTTCACGTACCCCTGAAAGTCAAAAAAATGGCCGAGGATAGCAAGAAATACTTCCGCAATTCGCTTGGTGAATTTATCTACTATCGCACCTATTCCCGCTGGATGGCTGATGAAGGTCGCCGCGAAACCTGGATTGAAACCGTCGACCGCTACATGAACTTCATGAAAGAAAATCTCGGCAAAAAATTAACCGACGCCGAGTATAAAGACATTCGCGAAGGCATCTTGAAGCAAGAATCAATGCCGTCGATGCGCTTGCTGCAATTCGCCGGCCCGGCGGCGCGCGCCACAAACGTCTGCGCTTACAACTGCGCGTACACCGCCCCGGAAAGTTTCCAAGACCTTGCTGAAATTATGTACGTCTCAATGTGCGGCACTGGTTGCGGTTGGTCAGTTGAAAGTCAGAACGTTCAAAAGTTTCCGCAAATTTTACCGCAAACCGGCAAAAAATTACCGACTTATGTCATCCCCGACAATAAAGAAGGTTGGGCTGATTCACTGACGTTTGGTATGAAGACCTGGGCGGCGGGCAACGATGTTGATTTTGATTTCTCACAACTTCGTCCTGCCGGCGCCCGTCTCAAAACAATGGGTGGCAAATCTTCTGGTCCCGATCCTCTTCGTCGTCTCCTTGCCTTTACCCGCGAAAAAATGCTCAGTCGCCAAGGCCGCCGTCTGCGCAATATCGACGTCCACGACATTATTTGCATGATCGGCGATTGCGTAGTAGCTGGCGGTGTGCGCCGCAGCGCTATGATTTCCCTCTCTGATTTTGACGATCAAGAGATTCGCGACGCTAAACAAGGCGCTTTTTACCTTAATGAGCCCCAGCGCATGCTCGCCAACAACTCCGCTGTCTACACCCATAAGCCGTCTAATACTGAATTTATGGAAGAATGGATGGCGCTCATGAAGTCTGGTTCCGGCGAGCGCGGTATCTTTAACCGCGGCGGCCTCGCCACCACCTTACCAGAACGCCGCCTTAAAGTGCTTAAAAAAGACGGCTATTTTGACGCCGCCGGCGAAAAAATAATCGGCCAGCTCGGTGCCAATCCTTGCGGCGAAATTATTTTGCAACCGATGCAATTCTGTAATCTCTCCGAAGTAGTCGCTCGCCATGAAGACACCGAGAAAACTCTTCTTAAAAAAGTTCGCCGCGCTGCTATCCTCGGCACCTATCAAGCCTCACTCACCCACTTTCCCTATCTTTCCAAAAAATGGCAAGAGCACTGTGAGCGCGAAGCACTTTTGGGAGTTTCCATTACCGGCCAATGGGATTGTCCCGCCGTGCGCGATGAAAAAGTATTAGAGAAGCTCAAAGCTGAAGCAATCAAAGTGAATGCTGAATACGCTAAGCGCTTCGGCATCAATGTTTCAACCGCCGTCACCTCTGTTAAACCATCCGGCACCCTTTCCCAAATGGTTGATTGCTCATCGGGTATGCATCCTCGCCACGCCCAATACTACATTCGCCGCGTCCGCATCTCTGCCACCGATTCGCTCTTCAAAATGCTTCGTGATCAAGGCGTACCCTATCACCCTGAAATCGGCCAAGCACCAGAAAGCGCCAATACTTACGTTTTGGAATTCCCTGTTAAGGCTCCGGAAAATTCCATCTTCAAAAATGACATCTCCGCTATCGAGCAACTCGAGCACTGGAAAATCGTCAAGACTCACTACACCGAGCACAACCCTTCAGTGACCGTTTCCGTCGGCGACGATGAATGGATCGCCGTGGCTGATTGGCTCTATAAAAACTGGGACATTGTTGGCGGCCTTTCCTTCCTCCCCCGTGACAATCACGTCTACCAGCTCGCTCCCTACGAAGAAATTGACGAGAAGCGCTACAATGAACTGGCTAAGCGCCTCGAGCACATCGACTACTCAAAAATCATTACCTACGAAAAAACCGACGAACTCGACGTTAAAAAAGAGCTTGCCTGCGTGGCTGGCGTCTGTGAAGTAGCTCTGTAGGTTTCAAAAAATAATATAATTACAAAAGGGCTACTCTTTGCAAGTAGCCCTTTTAAATGTCCTTTCTTATTGCGGTTGCTATGGTCGGCGCGTCAATTGCCGCCCAACAATCGTTCCCAAAACATTTTCGTGTTCCTCATTAGAAAACAAAAATGTAAATATTGGGAAGGTGTTGAAACCATGCAACGCGACTTTTCGACCATCTCTGAGATGCTCCTTGCAATAGCCGATGCTCCGCTGTGGTACCAAATGGAAGCGACGGCGCTCAGCACACGCCCAGTACGCGTAGTACGCAACATACGCTGGCACGGCAACTTCTTCTGCAGAAATTGCACTATTGGCCACTGGGGCTACACGTAGTAACCACCACTCAGCCCCAGCCGCTTTGATTGCAAAATCCTCGGTGGCAATGATCGCATCGTCATCGTGTGGCCGTCGATCACCGTAGTATATCGGTTCACGAGACTCGCGAACAGCTGTCGCGCGACGCGACATGTCTACCAGCGAACACGCGGGCACCGCCACCAGCAGATGTGTCTGACAAAACCCCGATGACATTCCGGATGGAAGCGCGACCTCAGAGAGGTACACCGCGTCATGGTTATTGAATTCAAAACCAAGACTACAACCATCCGCAATACCAACAAAGTTGTGTCCAAACAATACTTCCGCCGCCTGTGACGAAACTGTATTGTCATTGTTGATACAGTCTCGTAGATGTCGTATACGCTCTGGGTCACGCATAAGACATCTGATTTCCGTATCAGTAAGACCCAGCCTTCGGCAAAAAGCCTGCGCTGCCGCGCCACCATACTGGTGCTGTCGTCTCTCCTCCTGCGTAAGAACCGCCGTCATGGGACACCCCCTTATGTGTAAAAAACAAAGAACCCGACCGTCACCTATCTTTATTGTAGTCCAACCACTACCCCTTGTTAAGAAGCAATGGTGGATAGCTAACTGGTCGCCGGAGTACTTGACCCGCTGGTAGAACTTGTGCTGGAAGTGGTAGGAGTGGTTGATGTTGTTGGCGTGGCGGTCGTTGTGGTCGGTGCTGTAGTTGTCGTAGTTGTCGTAGTTGTCGTCGATGATGCAGTTGGCGTTGGAGCGGGCGCCGGCGCCGATGAAACCGTTGACGATGTAGTCGTCGATGTCGACGTGGTAGTAGGTGTGGTAGACGTTGTAGATGTGGTAGGTGTCGTAGTTGCAGATGACGTCGTGGTGATTGGTGTTGATGTTGCAGTTACGGTTGGCGACGTAGTTGCCGTGCTACCTGTACTAGAGCCACCTGCACCCGTACTCCCACCTGTTGAGCCACCTGTTGAACCCGAACCGCCGCTCGTCGTAGTGGGTGGTGTAGTCGTCGATGTGGTTGGTGTCGACGTTGCAGTAGTCGATGGTGTCGATGTCGCGGTGGTAGTCGGTGTCGGATTAGGTGATGCTGTTTGCTGCACCGTACCGCAAGCCCCCGATGTTGTTACCGTTGCACCATTATTAATCTCCAAGCAATACGGTTTACCCGTCGTCTTATCATACAGTGTGATACCCGTTGGCTTGGAAGAACTGCCCACGGTCAAATTCGCGAAGAAGCCAGAGAAGGCCACAATTCTATTTCCTACCCACTGATCCACCGAAGAGTACGCCGCTGCAATCAAGTCAGACAGCGTATAGTTGGAATTAATAGAATCCATCGGCGACGCTGGAGCACTTGTCACGAATCCGCCCAAGCTACCGCGCATAAACACGGTCACCGTGCCATTGCTTGTTGCCGGCGAGAGCGCGACACCAATAATTTGAGCTGAAGTACTCGTCGCCAACACCGCCACACCCGGCTCAGAAGGAGAAATGGTCAAATAATCACCACGGGCAATATCACCATTTGCTACCGAAACTTTCACCGGCACGCGCCCAGCCAAAGCCACCGGTCGCAGCGAAGCATTCGCTCCATAACCAAGAAGCAAACCTGGCTTCGTAGACACCACACCCAAGATCACCGACCCTGGTGTCGCCTTTACAATAGCGCTGTCTTCATTTGGATCCACCGCCACCACATCACCCGCCGAAATACTCGAGTCAGACGTCACATAGTTTTCCGCCAAGTCAACGCTCGCCGTGTTAAACGCATCCGCTGAAATCGTACCCGCCGTGGTTGAGCACGGCGCCGTCGCCCCCGCCCCCGCCGAAATACACGCCGACCCCGTCACCGTCAACGTCGACGCCGGCGATGTCGTACCAATACCAACATGTCCACCCGCATTTTCCAGCACTAGAGGAATTGATCCCGTGCCCGCATTCCACGCCCCAATCGATCCATATTCTTGCCCACTCGCATTTTGCGTACCTTCGTAGATATAGTTATTGCCATACCCCACATGGAAATTATCCTGCGAATCACTCGATCCCACCACCGTCAACGCCGAGCCTGGAGTTGTCGTGCCGATGCCGACGTTGCCAGTATTTTTTAATATAAACCCTGTAGTTACTGAAGTACCATTATAATACTGTATTTGTATACCTTGCCCTCCATATATTGTACCGCTTCCCCCTCCCCAACTTATACCACCACCACCAGGATAAAATGTGGTTGCACTAACTCCACCTACTACCGTAAGAGGATTAGTAGGATTATTCGTCCCTATCCCCACGTTACCACTCACAATCAAACCATCGCTCGGAGCGGTATTTATGCCAGCGTAGGAGCCGATAGCTTCGGCACCTGAGACGTCGAGTTTGTTTTGGGGGTTAGAAGTGCCGATGCCGACGTTGCCGTTAGTAAAAATAGTGTTGCCAGTTCCTCTTGGTGTTATATTTATACCAGCGTTTACACCACCACCATTTACACCAAGTGTAGGATTATTAGCTGTAGATGCGTTGCTTATATAAAGATAATTGTCCCCACTACCTCCTACGTCATACGCAAAACCTAATTCCTGTGAATTATTTGGGCCGTAAAAACCCTTACCAGCTGAAAAAAGAATATTACCACCCATAAAAGTTATACTCCCATTAACATTAGCGAAAGTTTCCTGACCATTATTATAACTGTATATATTTGCACCAGCACCTGAACCATCTGAAGCATTAAAGTATAATTTACCATCAATTTGAGTATCACCACCAACTGTTAATTGCCTAGGTACACTGGTGGTACCGATTCCTGTATAACCACTCACAATCAATCCATTACTCGGTGCGGTGTTGACACCAGCATAGGAACCGATAGCTGCACCGCCGTTTACATCGAGTTTGTTTACGGGACTGGTTGTATTAATACCCACGTTGCCATTATTTAAGAAAGTGGTGATA
>JAJYGQ010000015.1 GCA_021785065.1 bacterium | reverse complement strand
TCCGATCTAAGCCTCATTATGCACAAACACCAACCCAGCCGGAAACATTACAATTTTATATAGCAGGTAATCGTATCATTCCGATTTCTACTGCTTCAAGTACAACACCCTAACGCGCTCGTGTAAGAATTTTGGGTGGCCGGCGTCTACACTCTTATAGCAGCTCTCCTTGGCGATAGCTGGTTGTATAGTGTTTATTAGCATAACTTTTAAAAACTATGACCTCTATAAATATAAAAAAATTACTTCCTCTGACGACGTTAGTACTTGGTCTTGCTTTCGGAATAAGTGCAATACCGGTTTTTGCTCAAACAAATTCTAGCGTTACTGGTATGGCAACGTTTTACACGGCAACGGGCGCGATGATACATGAAAATGCCGCGTCTATTCCGGTTGGACACTACTTCACGGCGAATGGTGACCCACTCTATTATTATGGTAACGGTATCTACTACAATGCCACGACGCAAACGTATGGCGATGTGTATGTGCCAGGTTTTGTGAGTGCAACGTATCCTGGTTCATCGATGACGACCGCCCAAGCGACAACGCCCGGTGTACCTGACACTGGTTTAGGTGGTGAAGCCCCACTCAATTGGACCCTGCTAGCACTCTCGGCATGTATCACTCTTGCTGGTATCGCATACTTTATTCGTCGACAGGTGTCGCTCCAACACGCGTCCGCTAAATAAAGTTGCATTAACTTGGAAATATGAAACGCTTAATTCCTTTTATGGTCGGCGTGGCAACGGTGGGAGCGGCGGTTGTGGGTTTGACGGTACTCGTCGGGGCCACGCTCTATACGCCCACTGGATCAGCGGCCGTCATCGTGACGCCCACTGAATATCCCACCCGACTTATAATTCCTGCTCTCTCTATTAACGCAAACGTGCAGCACGTTGGCTTGAATGCGGTAGGAAATATTCGCACTCCTGACAACTTCACTGATGTTGCGTGGTACGTTGATAGTGCTGTGCCCGGCCGCCCGGGCGTAGCACTTATTGACGGTCACGTTGATAATGGTTTAGGTCTGGCGGGAGTATTTAAGCACCTCAACACTATTAAGGTAGGGGATACTATCAGTGTTGTTACCAATAAAGGAACAACGGTACATTTTGTGGTTACAAGTGTTAGTACATATAACTATCAAAAGGTGCCTATGGCCGCACTTCTAGGTCCAACCCAAACGCCAACATTGCGCCTTATTACATGCGATGGCACCTGGGTACCTGGTCAGCTTACCTATAACGAGCGGCTGGTGGTGACAGCAAAACTAGTCCAAAAATAGCTAAACTGTTCCTACAATCTTGGATTTTTTGACAAAATGACACTTTTTGTGTTGTGGTTAATTTTAAATGCCTCTATATAGTAAGCAATACATAAGCAATAGCGCCCTGTAATAAAAGGGGTAGTATATTGTCTATGACAGCAAAAGTCGTTTCAATTCAATCGGAAAGCGACTTTTTAGCAGCATATAACTGCTATAGTGATGCGGTTTTTCGCTACAGTCTCTTGCGCATTCGAGATCGGGAACTTGCCAAAGATATTACTCAGGATACGTTTTTACAAACCTGGAAATATTTTCAAGAAAAAGGCCCCATCTCAAATGTTAAACCATTTTTGTATACTGTAGCGATACGTTTGATCATTAATCAAACGCACAAGCATCGCGAACAGTCCCTTGAACGGTTAGCAGAAGAAGTAGATTTTGAACCGGTGGATGGCACTACGGGAGATGTGGCGGCCAGCCGGTCTGATCTTTTAGAAGGAGAAAAAGCGCTTGCGTACATCGACAAGCTTAATCCGAGCTATCGAGATGTACTCTATCTACGCTTCGTTGAGGGTTTAAGCCCTAAAGAAATTGCTCGAGTAATCGGGGAAAGTCGCAACCTCGTCGGAGTGCGACTCAACAGAGCAATTAAGTCGCTTCGAAAATATCTTCGCGGCGGCTATCATTAAAAGGACACAATGTTTATTCAACAACCTGATCGGGAATTTTGGAAGAAGTATATCCGCGCAGTAGGACAGCTTACGCTCACGTCAAAAGAAAAGAGCGTTATGCTGGAAAAAATCAAAGAAGAATCAACAAGTGCAGCAATTGTTGCAGAATATAATACGAGTGAGGGGGTGGATAGAGGTGCAGAATCAGAGCAGAATGATATACATATAAAGTCACCACTTCGTTTTCAGGCAGTTCGCCGCTTCATCGCAAGCGTGCTCTTTTTTTCTCGATAGTTTTTAAGCGTACTAAAAACAGCAGAAGAATTCATCCGATTTCTCGAGGCGGTTTTTTTGTGTTAGGATAGCTGTACTATGCTTGGTTTGAACAAAATTTTTGGTGATCGCAGCTCGAAAAATATTGCGGCACTACAGCCACTTATTGAAAAAATTAACGCGCTAGAGAGCGAGATGTCTGCGCTATCGAACGAGGGATTACAAGCAAAAACAGCCGAATTTAAAGAGCGCTTAGCGCAAGGGGCAACGCTCGACGATATTTTACCTGAAGCATTTGCGCTCGTGCGCACCGCGGCCGAGCGATCGCTTGGTCAGCGCCATTTTGATGTGCAACTTATCGGAGGTATCGTGATGCATCGCCGGGGTATTGCGGAAATGAAAACAGGAGAAGGAAAAACGCTTGTGGCAACACTTCCCGTGTATCTTAATGCGCTAGAGGGTAAGGGAGTGCACGTGGTGACCGTCAATGATTATCTCTCGCGCCGTGATGCGGTGTGGATGGGACAGGTGTATGCTCTTCTTGGTTTAAGCGTTGGTGTGGTGAACCATGAGGCATCGTATGTCTATGACCCAGCACATGTGGCGGCCGGTGATGCAGCGGCCTTTAAAGTCGTGCATGAATTTTTGCGTCCCTGCACGCGCCACGAAGCATATGCTGCTGATATTACGTATGGCACCAACAACGAATTTGGTTTCGATTATTTGCGCGACAACATCGAGTATGACCCAGCGAATTTACGCCAGCGAGGTTTTCATTATGCGATTGTTGATGAGATCGATTCTATTTTAATTGATGAGGCGCGCACGCCGCTTATAATTTCCGCGCCTACTATAGAGTCGGAAGATCTCTATGCTCGATTTGCCAAAATTGCCGCTGCGCTACAGGAAGGAAAAGAAGATGAAGATGGCGGGGATCCGACGGGCGACTATACCGTGGATGAAAAAAAGCGGGCGATTTCGCTTACTGACCAAGGTATTTCTAAAGCTGAAAAACTCCTGGGAGTAGAAAATATGTATACCGAGAAGGGTATTAAGTATGTGCACCATCTTGAAACCGCGGTGCGTGCTAAAGCGCTTTTTAAACGCGAAAAGGAATACGTGGTGCGCGATGGACAAGTAGTTATTGTCGACGAATTTACTGGTCGTTTGCAGCCGGGCCGGCGGTGGTCGGAGGGGTTGCACCAGGCCATTGAAGCCAAAGAAGGCGTGGCGGTGCAGAAAGAAACGCGTACGTATGCTTCCGTAACCTTCCAAAATTATTTCAGACTCTACCACAAGCTGGCGGGTATGACCGGCACGGCTCTTACCTCCGAAGAAGAATTTTTTAAAGTGTACAACCTTGAGGTAACGGCTATTCCGACTAATAAGCCGCTGGTGCGTCGCGACTTGCAGGATCAAATTTTCCAAACGGAGCTTGGAAAATTTAAAGCGGTGGCGCGACGCATCAAGGAGCTTAATGGTCAAGGCCAGCCGGTGCTCGTGGGTACGGTGTCGATTGAAAAAAATGAATTACTTGGGCAATTTTTGAGTCGGGAAGGTATTAAGCATGAAATTTTAAATGCAAAAAATCACGAACGGGAAGGTGAGATTGTGGCTCAAGCTGGCCGACGGGGTGCGGTTACTATCGCTACCAACATGGCTGGTCGCGGGGTTGATATTAAACTCGGCGGACCGGAGGCGAGTGATGAAGAGCGGCAAGCAATTATTGAACTTGGAGGTTTAGCGGTGCTGGGTACCGAGCGGCACGAAGCGCGGCGTATTGATAACCAGCTGCGCGGTCGTTCTGGTCGCCAAGGTGATCCGGGTATGACTCAGTTTTTTGTTTCTCTTGAGGATAATTTGATGCGGGTGTTTGCCTCAGACATGATTAAGAATCTCATGGGTCGCTTTGGCATTCCTGAAGATGAGCCGATTGAAAATCGTATTATCAGCAAAGCTCTTGAAACTGCCCAGACAAAAATTGAGGGTTTGCATTTTGATGCTCGTAAGCAAACACTTGAGTACGATGACGTGCTCAATTTTCAGCGGGTGACGATATATGAGCGGCGCCGCGCGATTCTGCTCGAGCGCGGCGCCGCGCTTCGGGAACATATTGAAACGCAATTACAACTTGCTAGTGCAAGTGACGATGCTCAAAAAATCTTCGCGGAAAAAAGAGCGGCAATTGGTGACGAGGAATTTTATACATTAGTGCGTCGCGTTGTCTTGCAAGCCATTGATATGTTTTGGATTGACCACCTAGAAATGATGGAGTATTTGCGCAGCTCAGTTGGTTTACGCGGTTATGGTCAACGTGACCCGCTCGTTGAATATAAGCGTGAAGGCCTCAAACTTTTTAAAGATATGGAGCAGGGAATCATTGCCCAAGTTTTTTCAGTCATCCCCACCCTTTCATCAGCAGCAGCCAGCGCGCTCAGCTCTGAAGAACGCCAAATGCGCGAGGTGCAAAAGAAAGCCCAACTCCTTGGGGGCTCGGTGGCGGCGACTGAGGCTATTCGTACACAAAACCCCACGGTTCTTTCAGGAGGTGTTGGCGCGGACACACCTGGCCGCAACGATAAAATTATCGTGACTAAAAATGGTCAGGAAAAAGAAATAAAATTTAAGCGTCTAGAACAGTCTTTAGCGGAAGGGTGGGTAATTAAAAAATAGCCCTATGCGTTATATGATCGCCTATCTGCTCCGGGGTAAGCCAGCGTGGCGCGTTCGACAGCTTGCTGATGAGCTTGCTGATGTATTTAGTTTGGAACCAACAAGTCAAAAAATTGCTCCGCATCTAACGCTGAAGGCGCCATTTGAAACAACCAACGAACGAAATATAGAAGAATTAAAAAATCTTTTAGCTACATTTGTAAAAAATCGCCAACCTGCCGCCTTAGCATATCGAGGGTTTGGTCAATTTGATCGGCGGGTAGTTTTTGTCTATATCAAACCATCGGCTGAAGCAACGACGCTCATTGCTGACTTGACGAAAGAATTGCGTCGGCTGCCCTGGTTGCGCTTTAGCCGAACAGATGGTGAAAAACATCTCCACGCTACCATCGCCTACGCTGAGCGTCGCAGTCAGTTTGAAGATATTAAAAAATACTTAGCCGATGAATCGGTTGAGCTTGAGGGCGCAATTGACAATATATCTATCCTTTGCCAAGAAAAAGACCATCGAAGTCCTTGGAAATTATTTGCGGAATATTCTTTTGTAACGTTTCCCGTTGAAGCGGAGTTGTAATAAGTGTAAAGGTCGACAGGCAAAACGGGCAAGGGGGCCGAAATACGGCCTTTTTGCGCCATAAGGAATTATTTTTTCCACGAAAAATTTCTTCAAGTGTAAGTAAGTCGCGATTAATCTCTCATTAGGCACGTATGAAGTTGCTACTTCAAACAGACGATGATGTAAAAAAAATAGAAAGTCTTGCTGATGCCGATGTATTAGCACTTTCGGAATACCAACCGGCAGTGTTTAAAGTGTTGGTTGAACGGTGGCGACCTCGCCTTTTTGCTCGAGCCGCTCGAGTTATGGGTAACGCTGATGATGCCGAGGACGTTGTCCAAGAAACGCTCGTACGTATGTATAAGTACGCACATCGATATCAAAAGCACCAAGAAAGTACCTTTGGGAGCTGGGTGTATACCATCTTTTATAATGTCGCGAAAACATATCAGCGTCGTCGTCGTGATAGGGCTATTTTTGTGAACACTAGCCAATTAGTAGCCGACGAAGGTATGGTGGAATTTCCCGATGTTGCGGAGCAGGATTTTTTTGGACGATTCCTTGATATTGATCAAATTGCTTCAGTGTTAGCTCGCTTACCGGCAGCGGTAGCTCGACTCTTGCGCCTCTCTATTCTTGAGGGTCGTAGTTATACAGAGTTAGCTAAAGCCGAAAACGTGTCAGTGGGCACTATTCGGGTCCGTCTGCATCGAGCACGTCAATCGTTTCAAGAAGCAGTGCGTCGTGACAAAGAAAAAATAACGACGTCGTAACTTCTTTATATGCATATATCCAAACAAACGTCTTTGTCGTGTGATGTCTTTACCCGTCGAGTGATGGGACGTATTTACCTGATTTATTTTTTACGTAAATTAAGCCGGCCGGTAGTTATTGAAAGCATTTTTCTCGGGGCGTGTATGGTCGTCATATCTTTAATGGTATCGCTTAGTCATGTGATTTCGAATGCAGAACACGTGCCTGACGCACCGGCGATGCTACCGCTTTTTCGTTTTTTCTGGTCGGCGTTTTTAGATACCAATAACATCGTCAAGATTTTGACGATTACTTTTATGCTCACTTCCTCGCTCTTTGTATATTCCATTATGTACTCATTTTTTAAATGTTTCTTCCATCGATCTGGCCGCCTCATCGGTCAGATTTTTTTTCGTCAATCCGCCTCTACGCCATCAGCCCAAGCGCTCATTAACTAAGCAATTAACGTCATTATATTTTTCCCTTGCAAAAGGTAGGGCAAAGTCGGTATCATAGGGCCCTATGAAAAAGATAAAAAAAGTTTTAGCCCGCGAAATTTTAGATTCGCGCGGCAATCCAACAGTTGAGGTCGATCTCTGGCTCTCTGATGGGTCGTATGGCCGCGCGGCGGTTCCTTCAGGAGCCTCAACAGGTAGTCATGAAGCGGTTGAGTTACGTGACGGCGATCCGAAGCGCTATGGTGGTAAGGGGGTAATAAAGGCAGTGCAGAATGTTACCGGTCCTATTGCCGCAGCTATTCTTCGCAAAGAATTTGACCAGCGTTCACTCGATACGCACCTCATTGAACTCGATGGCACACCTAATAAAGCCAAACTCGGCGCGAATGCTATTTTAGGTGTATCACTTGCTTTTGCGAAAGCGACGGCGGCTAGTATGCACATACCGCTCTATACCTACTTTAAAAAAATTTCGAAAGAAAAAGAACTCTTGTTGCCAGTTCCGATGATGAATATTTTGAATGGTGGCAAACACGCTGCCCACTCTACTGATATTCAAGAATTTATGATTATGCCGGTGGGAGCTAAAAGTTTCCACGAGGCACTACGCAGGGGAGCAGAAGTCTTTCATGCTCTTAAAAAAATTCTTACCAAGCGCGGTCTTAGTACTACGGTGGGCGATGAGGGAGGGTTTGCTCCGGCGCTGCCGTCTAATGAAGCTGCGCTCGAAGTTATTAGTGAAGCTATTGTCGCTGCTGGGTATACGCCGGCACGAAAGGGAGCCAAAGCGGTGGCGCTCGCTATTGATGCTGCGGCGACTGAACTCTACAGCGATGGCGTCTATAATCTTACAAGCGAAAAAAAGAAACTTACCGCTGAAGAATTGGTAGAACTCTATGGCCACTGGGCCGACCGGTATCCTATTGTGTCTATTGAAGATGGTTTAGCTGAAGATGATTGGACTGGTTGGCAGCACATGACAAAGAAACTCGGGGCACGTATACAAATTGTTGGTGATGATTTGTTTGTGACTAACCCGAAGCGTCTTGCGCGCGGCATTTCGGAACATGCGGCAAATTCAATTCTCATTAAGCTGAACCAAGTCGGTACAGTTTTAGAAACAATCGAGGCTATAGCTTTGGCGCGCCAAGCGGGATTCACGTCAGTCGTCTCTCATCGCTCCGGAGAAACTGAAGATACGACGATTGCTGATTTCGTGGTGGGGTTGGGTACTGGGCAAATTAAAACTGGTTCATTGTGTCGTTCAGAGCGAATTGCAAAATATAATCAACTGGTGCGTATCGAAGAAGAACTTGGCGCCCAGGCGCGCTTTCCGGGCGCAAGCGTGTTTGCAAAAAAATGATTCCGTATGCACAGATAGCCCTCATTGTTCTTGATGGATGGGGATGGCGGGAAGATCCGCACGATAACGCTATTGCTGCAGCGCGGACGCCCGTTATGGATAAGCTGTGGCAAAAATATCCTCACACTCTTCTCGAAGCTTCGGGGTTGGCCGTCGGTTTGCCCGCTGGGCAAATGGGCAATAGCGAGATTGGGCATACGACGATTGGCGCGGGCACTATTATTGATACCGACTTGGTTCGGATTGGTAAAGCCATTACGACTGATCAGTATGCCCATAACCCGGCATTTCAGAGGCTTTTTCAGCACGTCAAAAAATATGGCACGACGCTGCACGTGTGCGGTTTGTTGGGGGATGGAGGTGTTCACGCCCATTCTAGTCACTTGGTGGCGTTTTTGCGGGCGGCGAAAAAAGCTGGGAGTACGAAAATAGCACTCCATCTTTTTACTGACGGTCGAGATACGCCACCGCAAAGTGCGGCAGCATACCTTGCGGATATAGAGCGAGAACTAGCCGCCAGTGGTGTTGGTCGCATTGCAACCTTAGGCGGCCGTTTTTTTGCCATGGATCGCGACACTAACTGGGATAGAATTGCGCAAGCTGAAGCAGCAATTTTTTCCGGGCAAGGAAAACGGGTGACGGGGAAACCGTCGGAAGTGCTGCAGGATTTGTATCGTCAGGGAATTGTTGATGAGCATCTGCCACCACTCGTGTTCGAAGACGTCGAGGCCACGCTCAAGCATCACGATGGTGTTTTCTTTTTTAATTTTCGGGCCGACCGCGCCCGACAGCTTGGCGAGCGGATTGCTCATAAAAAAATGACGGATGATGTATACGTAGTGACGATGACTGAATATAGTCCGGCGTTTGGGGTTGATGTGGCTTTTCCCAAGCAACCTATTGTGACCACATTGGCAGCAGAAATTTCTCGGGCGGGTCTTACGCAGGCACACATTGCCGAAACAGAAAAATTTCCGCACGCCACATATTTCTTGAACGGCGGGCGAGAAGCGCCGCACGCCGGTGAAACACACCTGCTTCTAGAAAGTCGTAAAGATGTTCCTACTCACGATCTTGCTCCTAAGATGCGGGCCGAAGCGATTGCTGACCAGGCGATCGAGTGTATAGCGGCGGGCACTAATTTTATTTTTATTAATTTTGCGAATCCCGATATGGTGGGGCACACGGCAAACGTGCCGGCGATTATCGAAGCACTTGAAGAAGTGGATACCCAACTTGGCCGAGTCTTGGAAGCACTAGAGGCTCGCGGCGGGATAGCCTTCATAACCGCTGATCATGGCAATGCGGAAGTAAATGTCGATCCGTTAACCGGACAAAAACATACCGCCCACACCACCAATTTGGTGCCGGCAATTATAACGACGACGGAGTTGGCGTTCCGGCCGAGCGCTGGCCCGGCTTTGGGAGGATTAGCTGATATTGCGCCAACCATCCTAGCTCTCTACAGTATTCCCCAGCCAGCTGCCATGACGGGCAAAAATCTGATACAATAGTCCTATGTACGCTTTTTCCATTCATCCTTTGGCGGTTTTAGTGGCAGCTATAATTTCATTTGCTATTGGCAGCGTGTGGTATTCTTCGGCTTTTTTTGCGCCGTCGTGGGCGCGGATTACAGGGCGAACTATGGAAGAAAAACAGCAGCTAGGTAAACTGGCGCGGGTAATAAATTATGCTCTCGTTTTTCTCAGTCTTATTATTGTTGCTCTTGTCATAACATTTTTCCAAGAAAATTTATTTATTCCAACGATCGGCCAAGCGGTTGCCGCTGGTTTTTGGTTGTGGTTTGTGGGAGTTGGTGTTGTGACTATGGTCTCTACAATCACTGAGCCGCGAAAAACACCGGGGGATTCCTGGAAACTTTTTGCTATTACTACCGGCTATTGGCTCGTGGTATTTCTCGTCACTTCGCTCGTCATTTTTGCCATGAGTTAGTCGATGTATTATGTCACTTGCTGCGTATCATTCTCGTCGTCATCACTATCACGCCCATCGAATTAGTTACCCCATCTCATTTTGGCAAAAAGTATACTCTTTATTTTTGATGCCGCTCGTCGTGATGGCGTTAGCGGTTATTGTTGTAAAACTTTTTGCGGTGGCGGTACCAGTTTCGAGTGATACTATCACTATCAATACGTTACTAGCAGCGCTCGGTTTCACCCTTCTCCGGCTTATTGTGGCATATCTCTTGGCCGTTATCGTTAGCATTCCGCTCGCGGTGCTAGCAACCGTTTCGCCTCTTACTCGAGCGATTTTTTTGCCGATGTTTGATATTTTTCAATCGGTGCCAATTTTAGCTTTTTTCCCCGTTATTATCTTGGCGTTTATTAGTATGAAGTCGCTGATGGGAGCGGCCATTATGATTTTGTTTTTAAGTATGGTGTGGAATATCGTCTTCACTCTTATCGGCGGTATTAATGTTATTCCTCACGATATTATTGCCGCCGCCCACCTTTTCGGCTTGCGCGGTTTTGCTTATTTTCGAAAAGTGTTGTTGCCAGCTATGATGCCGCAGCTCATTACGGGGTCTATTCTCGCTTTTGCTCAGGGTTGGAATATTATTATTGTTGCTGAAGTGCTCCATACTTATATTCCCCACGGTACATCTGCGCAGGATCTCTTTGGTATTGGCAGTATTTTAGTGGCGGCTTCGGCCAATGGTCAGAACAATGTCTTTCTATGGGCGGTCTTTGTTATGATTCTTGCTATTGCCTTCATTAATTTCTTTGTGTGGCAAAAATTACTTCACTATGCCCAACGTTATCGATTCGAATAATGCTATCGTCTTTAAGGGAGTCGGAAAAACCTATTTGAAAGAATCGGTGTTCGCTCTTCATGATGTGTCGTTTTCTGTCGCAAGAGGATCATTCACGTGTCTTATTGGTCCTTCTGGTTGCGGCAAGTCAACTATTCTAAAACTTATTGCTGGTCTGGAAAAACCATCGGTAGGTAGTGTACAAACACCGCCAACTAAAAATATTGCTATGGTCTTTCAGTCCGGCGCGCTTTTCCCTTGGCTTACGGCGCTTGAGAATGTGGCAATTGTATTACAGGCACGAGATTCTACTATGACAAAGGCAAAAGCCCGACAGAAAGCGGAGGAATTTTTGCAACTGGTGAATCTCGCCGCACTGGGCGAGAAGTATCCCGCGGATCTTTCGGGTGGCCAGCGGCAGCGAGTAGGCATTGCTCGAGCCTTAGCGGTTCAGCCGGAGGTGCTGCTTTTAGATGAGCCGTTCTCGGCGCTTGATCCTAAGACAACGGCTGAGCTCCACGATGACCTATTACGGCTCTGGAAGCAAACAGGGACGACTATTGTGGCCGTATCACACCTTATTGAAGAAGCGGTGGTTCTAGCCGATTCGATTCTACTTATAAAAGAGGGAACAATCGCAGAACACTATGCAGTAACCATTGAATATCCACGTCGTGATCGAGAAACAGCTTTTATTCAGGAGGTACATCGAATTCGTAAGGATTTTTTTGCTTGATGACCTTGTAATCGTGGTATACTAGAACTATGCCCGTAATGCGTAGTCGTTTTCAACACTTTTTCTTCTTCGCTGTTTTTATCGTGGCGTTAGTCCTCGTCTTTTTCATTATTGAGTCATTTCTTGCACCACTCATACTTGCTTTTTCTTTAGCGATCATCTTTCAACCGCTGTATCAATATTTAAAACGGCATTTAGGTGGACAAGACACGGTTGCTGCACTCATTGCTGTCGTGCTTATTGTCCTTATCGTGTTGGTACCACTTGTGTTTGTGGGGCAAGCCCTTTTTAATGAAGCTCTCTCGTTGTACACGATGGTGAGTGTGAATGGTCATGCTCAAAATTGGTTCAATCAAAGTGTAGCAAACCTACAGTCCTATTTACAGCAACATATTTCACCTCAAATTACATTAAATGCGTCAAATTATTTACAACAAGGTTTACAATGGGTAGTGTCTCGCCTCAATAGTTTTTTTGCTGAGTTTTTACGTATCCTGTTTGAAGTCTTAATTATGATTATTGCTCTCTTCTATATTTTGCGCGATGGACATTTTTTACGTGATCAATACATTAGAATTAGTCCACTGCCTGATGAGTACGATGAACGGATTATAAAAACATTAAGCTCGGCTATTAGTTCAGTCATTAGGGGGTCGCTGATCGTGGCCGTTTTACAGGCTATTCAAGGGTCAGTGGCTATATTTATTGCAGGATACCCCTCACCAATTATTTGGGGCATCATTATTGGTGTTGCCAGTTTTGTGCCCGGTGTTGGTACGGGCATTATTATGATTCCTCTTATCTTGTTTACCTTTTTTACTGGTCACATTATGCAGGGGGTGTTGTTGACCGTATGGTATATCTTAGCGGTGAGTTTAATCGATAATATTCTTTCGCCGCATGTGTTGAAACGTGGTGGTATTGCTGTGCATCCTTTTATGATTTTGCTTGGAGTTATTGGGGGGTTAGTTATTTTTGGACCAATTGGTTTTATTGTCGGTCCGTTAATAATGGCACTTTTCTTTGCATTGCTTGAACTTTATCCGATTGTTCTTAAAGATACTTAATGGCGTTTATTGATGAAATTACAATTCACGCGCGAGCGGGTCGCGGTGGTGATGGCGTGGTGCGTTGGCGGCACGAAAAAGGTAAAGAATTTTCGGGCGCGTCGGGAGGCAACGGCGGTGCCGGTGGCAGTGTGTGGGCCGTGGCAGTCCGTGACATCCATCGTCTTGCCAGTTATCGCCATGTCAAAGAATTTACTGCGGATCGCGGAGAAGATGGAAAGCGGGATTCTCAACACGGTCGCAATGGGGCTGATATTTCTATTGAGCTTCCCGTCGGGTCTATTATTACCAATCTTTCAACTGCGCAACGGGGCGGCGAGTCAACAAAAAGTAACCCGTTTAATAAGAAAATTACTTTAGCAGCGGAGGGGGATCGCGTGCTTTTATTAGCTGGTGGACGTGGCGGTTTGGGCAATGAGCATTTTAAAGCCTCTACTAATACAACACCTTATGAATGGACGCCCGGGAAAGAAGGTGAAGAGGCGGATTTCTTAGTTGAATTAGAACTCGTCGCTGATGCTGGTCTTATTGGTTTGCCGAATGCGGGAAAATCAAGCTTACTTAATGCGCTCACTAACGCACGGTCAAAAGTTGCTCACTATGCTTTTACGACGCTCGATCCGGCGCTCGGCACCATGGAAGAGTTTGTTCTTGCCGATATTCCCGGTCTTATTGAAGGGGCGTCGAGTGGTAAGGGCCTTGGTTTTAAATTTTTACGCCACGTGCGACGTACTCGAGTTTTATTTCACTGTATTTCATTAGAGCACGATGATGTAGAAGCAGTGTACAAAACGGTACGCAAGGAACTTAATACTTTTGATCCACTCTTAAGCGATAAGCCTGAGGTATGTATTCTTACAAAAAGCGACATGGTCACGCCGGAAAAAATTCACGAGACACAAAAACGCATGGAGCAACACTCACCGCACGTATTTACTGTTTCGGTAATTGACGATGTGGCTATTAAGCGTTTGAAAGATACACTAGTGAAGCTACTTCGCGCACATTAACACGTTAATTATTCTTCTACATTTTCTTCCTCGTCTTCTTCAGTATCTTCAACATCTTCATCATCCTGCTCGGAAGCAATACTGCCATAGCGTCGGCTGCGCGCCGCGTTTTCTAGAAGTTGGCGAGATAGAACGCGCGCTAGCGACAAATCAATAATTGGCATAAGAAATTTTTTCGCCGAGCGATCAGCGCGATCGTCACTGCGATCGGCGGCGGTCACAATATCAAGCTGGGCTAAACCAAAGAGGCGGTAGTGGTAGGGCCGCGCAATGTGCACGTTGCTAATTTGGTGATAGGGAATAGTCGTTTCGCGAATATAAAAGAGACCGCTGCGCAGATGCACTGCGTATTCATCAAGAAAAAATTTATATTTTCTGTAAAAAACATTTGCTCGAAGGTACGCCACTAGGAAAAAAGAAATACCGACAAGAAGGAACCACTCGGCAAGCATTCCTGTGGTGACGTACCAGGTGGGGTGGGCGGCCAGAAAGGTAGCGGCTTGCTGCTGGAGGGTTCCCCAGTATATTGCCCACGCGAGGTACACAAAACCAATACCAAGCAACGTTAGCCACCAGCATTTATGTATAAAAATAAAGAGAAACGTTCGGCGGCCGCGCTTATGTTTTTTCTCAAGCTCCAAGTGCTGGGGATAATCCATATGGCTATTGTAGCGCATATAGTACACTAACAATAGGTTTGCAGGTTTATATAACATAATTCTCACTCTATGACACATCGTGCATTACGAGATAGCGCTAAATTCTTAGCTGGTTTAGTGCTCGGCGATTTTATAACGCTCTGGTGGCTGAGCGCCCAAGGTCTTTTACCTATTCATTTTTTAGGTATTGTGTGGACGACGCAGATTGTTGTGCCTGGGCTACTCTTTGATGCTGCGCTCTTCTTGATACTGGTGCACTACGGCTGGCACGTTGGTAAAATTCCAGTTTTTCGCGAGCGCACATATCTAGTAGTTGCGGGAGCCATCTTTACCGTTGTTGCTATTGTGCATTTTATTCGGCTTTTTACGGGCGATATTAATTTAAACATCCTTGGATGGGTTGTGCCGTTATGGATTTCTTGGATTGGTGTGGTGGTTGCCGCGTATCTTGCATACCTTAGTTTTTCTCTTGCGGCTAAACTTGCGTAAGACTTATGGCGCTTTTTACCGGTAAAGGAGATGCGGGTACGACAAAAACATACGGCTGTGACCAGCGTATATCTAAAAGCTCAGCGGTCGCTGAAGCCCTCGGTTCACTTGATGAAATCAATTCTTTTCTCGGTCTTGTGAAGGTGAAAGCTGCTGCTACCAATTTTACAGTGACAGAAAAAAAATTTGATGTGATTATTCACGATGTCCAGCAAACCCTCTTTATGGTGCAAGCTCAGGTGGCGGGATTTCCGATGGATGTGCCGGAAAGCAAGGTAAAGGAATTGGAAAAAGTAATTGTGGCGTGTGAGGGCGAGTTGCCGCCTATTAAAAATTTTTTTATTTCTGGTGGCAGCGAACTGGCGGCGCTTTTTGATATTGCTCGGACGATAGCCCGTCGGGCCGAGCGGCGCACGGTGGCAGTAACAGAAGAGGGAAAGGTTACGCTGCAGCCAACCACTCTGGCCTATCTTAATCGACTATCAAGTATCCTCTATGCTTTAGCGCGACTCGCCAATCACAAGGCTGGTATATCTGAAGAGCGGCCAGCGTACGCGTAAGTAGCAGAATCTCTACAATTTTGCTATGCTGGGCCAGTTGTTTGTATGAAAACCTACATTCCTACCATTGGTTTAGAAATTCACGCTGAGTTAAAAACGCGGACGAAAATGTTCTGCGATTCGCGTAATGATCCTGACGAGGAACAGCCCAATGTGAATATTTGTCCTATATGTATGGGGCATCCGGGTACACTACCTACTATTAATAAAGAAGCGGTTCGTCATATTTTAAAAATTGGCCTTGCGGTAGATGGCCAGCTTGCCAATTTTACCGAATTCGATCGCAAAAACTATTTTTATCCCGATATTCCTAAGGGCTATCAAATTTCGCAGTATAAATATCCACTCGTTTCGGGGGGTTCGCTAGCTGGCGTGGCTCTTACGAGAGTGCATATAGAAGAAGACACGGGTAAAAATA
>JAJYGQ010000013.1 GCA_021785065.1 bacterium | reverse complement strand
TATCAAAAAGCGTATTTCGGAACTTAGTCCGGGTCAGTATTCGCGATGTGTGCTCGCCCAGCTGGTTGCCCAGAAACCAAATTGTATCATCCTCGATGAACCGAGTAATCATCTTGATTCGGAAGCACTTGAGGAATTGGAGGAGGGGTTGCGAGAATTCACCGGCACACTTATCGTTGTTAGTCACGATCGGTATTTTATAGAAAAAGTGGGGTTCGGTAAGGAATACAATATTATTTACTAAGTTTATAACTATCGTCATTGATGCTAGAATCAGTAACCATGACAAAGATACTCGACGGTAGAGCCATGAGTCGGAACATAGAAAAAACGCTTCTTCGAAAGGTTTCTAATCTCGCACTTCGTCCAAAGTTGGTAATCATGCAAGTTGGTAATAAGGAAGAATCGAATACCTATATCCGACATAAAATCACTTTTGCTAAGAGAATAGGCGTAGCTGTGTGGCACAAAAAATATGACGAAGCAGTGAGAGAGGAATCAATAGTCAGCGATATTAAAAAATATAATCGAGATAATTCAATGCAAGGGATAATCGTGCAACTGCCTCTCCCGAAGCGTTTATCTGCTTCACGTGTTTTGGAAGTAATACAACCTGATAAAGACGTTGATGGTCTGACGTCGGCAAGTGTTAATGCTTTATTAAGGAATGAATCGGGTTTTGTGTCAGGTGCAACACGCGCCGTTATGGCAATTCTTGATAGGGAGAAGGTTAAGGTCGCAGGTAAGAAGGTGGTGATTGTTGGTCGTTCCACTCTTGTTGGCATACCGACAGCTTTAGCTCTTGTGAATAGAAATGCCACAGTAACCATCTGTCACGAATATACAAAAAATCTAGCGGAGGAAACCAAGCGGGCTGATATTTTAATTACTGCCGTAGGCAAGCCAAAATTAATCACGAAAAATCATGTTGCGCCGCGGCAAATCATTATTGATATTGGTATTACAGTTGTTGATGGCAACAGGGTTACGGGGGATGTTGACTACGACAAGGTTAAAGACAAAGTAAAAGCTATAACGCCCGTGCCTGGCGGCGTTGGTCCTATAACTATTGCGTGTCTCTTCGAAAATTTGATTGAGGCTTGCGCTAAAAAATTTTAAGTTTTAGCTCGCCTTACCGTTCCCTTTGAAAATGATAGTGCGGGCGAGGTTGGGCGTGCAGCGGTCGAGTGCTGCCACAACATCTTTCAGTGTGATCGACTGATACATCTCTTCAATCTCCGCGTCGCTCATTACTTGGCCAAAATTTAAAAGGCTTCTATACGCTGACACATTGTAATCGCCCGGATCAATAGGGCGCATACGGCGGCTGTATTGATAACCAGTCAGAATTTCTTCGAATCGTTCTTGGGAGCGAATTCTAGGATCGGCAAATACTTCGGCGAGAGCTTGATGTGCTTGCGGAATTTTTTCGGCACTTGTTTCTATCTCAATACCAGAGAAACCACCATCGGGATAATCTAAGCCAAAAGTATCGGTATCGTACGCTAACTGATGCTTTACACGAACTATTTGAGAGAGTGGTGAAGCCATACCTCCATAACTCAGCATACTTCCTGCCATGTCCCAAATCGCTTGTTCCTTTGGCGAGGAAATTTTTGGTGTGGGGAAGAGTGTTAACACGAGTGAACTGGGAAAATCAGTAGCGATCTCTTCTGTTGTGCCGCCTTGCCAGGCAGGCAGCGCTCCATATTGGGCCGGTGCCCGACGCTCAGAAAGCTTTGTTTGAGGAATGACCGCGCTTACTTTTTCAAGAGCATCGTGTACGGCTTTGTCATTGCCAGACGCAAAGAGCACAGCGCGCGAGGCGGCATAACCGTGCTCATGAGCTTTACGCAATGTTGCGGCATCGAGTTTAGAAAGTGATTCAAGCGAGCCGAGTACAGAATGGCCAAGCGGATGACCGGGCCAAAGGAGGCGGGGAAGTTGGTAGAAAACTGAGCCTGCCAATTGAGAATTTTTTTTACGAATCTCTTCAAAAATAATTTTTCGCTCAGCTTCGATCGACTCTTCGGTCATAAGCGGACGCGACCAGAGATCGGTGATAACATGCAATGCTAATTCAGCTTGACTCTCGTGCACGTACGCCCAAAAGCACGTGGCGACAGGGTTCGTCCAGGCATTTACTACGCCACTGCGTGGAAGAAACGGTCCGTCTATAGCCATACTCGTTGGGAAGTCAACCGTGCCCCGAAAAGGAACGTGTTCAAACCAATGGTGGGCGCCGTCGGTGCCGACGGTAGCGTCATCAGCGCCACCAGTGAAAATCATCCAGTGGATAGCTACTGACTCGACCATCGGGAGAGATTGGTGATACACCGGAATGCCGTGTGGACCGATATATTTTTTGAATTCAACCATGGGCTCTTAGTATAGAGATTTTTTAGACGGGTTACAAGCGCGCTAGGTTTTAAAACAAAAACCCCGCCGGTTGGCGGGGTTTTTGCATGCTCCTCGGGGGGCTTACGGGCTGGTATTGTCAATAACGGTATTATAATAGTGTATTCAATAAAAGCAACTTCACAGATTGGTGATATTGTTATCCAATGAAGCCGACGGAGGGAATCGAACCCTCGGAGCATAGTTTGACAATACCAGCTCCGGAAACCATCCCGCCGGCGGGCCAGTTTTTAGTACAAACTGGCCATATGACCCTAACAGATCTATGTTAAAATTCTCATAAATTTTTTATAGACAAAAGAATGAGGCGGAGTATACTTTTAAGTATGAAAAATAAAATACTCATTGCAATTCTCATTATCCTCGTTCTCGTAATTGTTCTCATTGTTGTGCAATCTAACTCGGCGGTGGCACCAACGATCCACGAGCAGTCGAGCGTGTTGCCTGATGCGGGAGCGCTTCTTAGCAACGCGACCTATTCGTTCTATGGTGATACTTTTACACTTGCTAACGGCAAAGCGCTCATCACTGGCCACGGTTTTGCGCCAACTCGTGCTGCGACAACAACGCTTCCTCTTATTCCCATCGGCTACACCTTAGCGGCTACATCGTCGGGTCCTATTGCCACCAGCGGTCAGCCGGGCGCGGTGGCCGCGGTCTATCGCGGCTTCGGCGCTAATTTAGAATGGAGCGTACTTTTTGCTTTTGCCGAAAATGCCGATGGCACCATTCATCAAATTGCTTCCGGTGTGGCGTATCAGGGCGATGCTAAAATTCAATCAGTATCATTACACGATGGTGTTATCATGCTCTCACTGCTTGTTGTTAGCCAGGCTGATATGCAAAAGCCTCATTATGCACAAACACCAACCCAGCCGGAAACATTACAATTTTATATAGCAGGTAATCGTATCATTCCGATTTCTACTGCTTCAAGTACAACACCCTAACGCGCTCGTGTAAGAATTTTG
>JAJYGQ010000017.1 GCA_021785065.1 bacterium | reverse complement strand
ACGAGAAGCACCACGCAACTCTTATTCAAGACATCAACCGATGCGGCACGCCGCCCTCTTTTTTTTCCAGTATAAGACACATGTATATCCATTAGATTGCGAACTTCAGTTATATTTTCATTAAGATGTTCTATTAAATCAATTTTCATGGATTATTTTTCTACCTGCTTGTTCCTAACAACAATACGAACATAAGTTGGCTTTCCGTCTATAGCCCCATCTTTATCCTTGATTAGCCCGTGATCTTTAAACGGGACTTTATTGTTTAACCTTATATCATTAGAACTTAATATCTCAAATTGCTCTGGATTGTATTTATCCATAAAAGTTATCGGTACACCCATTGCACCAGCATAATCCTGTGGAATATCAGCAGTTTTGTCAATATTAATTGCGTCGTAACTGTCATACTTTGGATATTCTTTCGGAGAATAATTTTTGTAAAGAACTAATTTCTCATGGCGTTCTTCGTAATCCAAATTTGTAAACCATCGTACTCCTTTGACACGGATATATTTATGACCTTCGTTATCAACCCTGAATCCAGCCGCCTCTAGCGGATAACTATCAGGAACACGAAACTCACGATCACCACTATGAATACTTACCCCAAGCCACATTTTATTTTCTTTGATGAGCTGAAAACACTCCTTGTAAGTAATCGCGTTCACGTTCCCTATAATCAAAAACTTCTTCTTGTGCTCCACAAGCTGTGCCACATACTCGCGGAAGAGTGAAAAGGGCGGGTTGGTGACGACGATGTCGGCGGATTTGAGAAGCTCAACACATTCAGGACTGCGGAAATCGCCGGTGCCCTCAAGGGGTTTCCATTCATTGTGTTTATTGGCCTTCAACTGCTCGGCGACGTCCTTGAGTTCAAAACTGCCATCGTCGTTTACGTTGCCAACCTTATTAATAATGAACTTGTTGGCGGTGACCTTGGGTCGGCCTTTTACGGGAATGATGGTTTTGTCGTTGCCGAAGAGCCCAAGCTGGGTATTGGCTACAGGCGAGGGCTTGTAGCTGGTGGTAATGAGCCGCTTGAGGCCGAGCTCGTTGAAATTGAGGACGAAATAGCGGAAGAAATTGCTTTCAAAAGGATCGTCGCAATTGCAATAGACGACCTTGCCCTTGAACTGCTCTTTGTAGTGTTTGAGCTCTTTTTCAATATCAACAAGCTGGGTGTAGAACTCGTCTTTCTTGGCCTGACTGGCCTTGTGGAGATTTTTGTTTGATGATTTTGTCTTCATAAGGAGACTGGCTATTCTTGCTATATAAAATAACACGATTTTAACTTTTGTTCAATAATCTTACCCGAGACAAGAAGCTAGGGACTGGTAAAACTCTCGTAAAAAATCTACATCTCACCCCACCAAATTTGTCACAAGCTTGATCATGGTGTCTTTTTCAGCCGGTTTGCTTTCAGCAATGAGGAGAGCGAGCGCGACGAGAGTATTGTCGTTGATCTTCCGCTCGCCGTTTGGTCGATAGAGCAAACCATTGCGCTCCATAAAATAGATGAATGCGAACGAACCGACGCGTTTATTGCCGTCGGTAAAAGGGTGATCTTTTATAATAAAGTACAACAAATGAGCAGCCTTTTCTTCAATGCTGGCATAAAGTTCCTTGCCACCGAAGGTTTGATATATCGTGCCAAGAATCGCCTTAAACGCATCACCGCGTTCGCTGGCAAAGATGTCGGTTGCTTCGGATTTTTTCAGGAGTGAGCGCTTGAGCTCGGCGATAGCCGGCTCAATGAAAGCGTAATCAAAACGGCGACGCTCTTTGGTTTTGCTTTTATGGGTGACTAATTCGCCGTCGTCATAGCGGCGTAAGAGTAGCCAAGAGTGAGTATAACCGTTGATGACGGATAGGAGACCGTCCACTTCGGATTGATTGAGCCGCCTGGCCCGGATGGCATTTTGAATGAAAGCGATTTTCTTCTCAACGTCCTTGATGCCTTTCTCGTGAAGTTGCTCAACACGGCGGGCGTTTATAACCGCTCCGGTAACCAGGTATTCGCGCAGGGTTTTAGTGGCCCATTGGCGAAACTGCGTGGCCTGTTTTGAATTGACGCGATAGCCGACGGAAAGAATGGCATCAAGGTTATAGTATTCAACAATATATGTTTTGCCATCAGCGGCAGTTGTTGCATTTTTTGCAACAACTGAATCATGGCTTAATTCAGCGCTAGAAAAGATATTTTTCAAGTGACGTGATACCACTGATTTATCACGGCCGAAAAGCTGAGCAATTTGATCCAACGTCGCCCAGATTGTCTCTTTTTCCATGTCCGCCCGTAATTCAACATTACCACGCTTGTCGGTGTAGAGGATGAGTTCGTTTTTTGATTTAGAATCAGCGTTCTTCTTCATGTATATACCGTATCACAGGCACGCTATTGTCTTCCATTAAAATATGAATTGCATTTTATTTTTTCTTTATCTTCAGTTGTAGTACAATCATTCTATGTCTACCCTTCCCTCCAACACCCTCGCCCCCGAGTTTAACCTCCCCGACCAAGATGGTCGCGAGCACACACTCGCCTATCATATTAAAAACGCCACTACCACCAAACCACCGACGCGCTTCATCCTCATCTACTTCTACCCGAAGGATGACACGCCAGGGTGCACGGCCGAGGCCTGCGCTATTCGCGATGCGTACGGCGAGTTTGCCGCGCACGGTATTAAAGTTTTTGGCATTTCGGCGGACACGCCTGCGAGTCATAAAAAATTTGCCGCCAAATACAATCTGCCGTTTACCCTTCTCGCCGACCCCACGAAAGCGACCATCCGCGCGTATGGCGCGATTCGCGAGAGCGGCGTGTTCAAAGGCGGCACGGCGCGCGTCTCCTACCTTATCGCCGCCAGCGATACGAGTGTCGGCGGCACGACGCACAAAGCCGGCACCATCCTGCGCGTCTATCCGAAAGTCGATCCCGCCAACCACGCCGCCGAGATTTTGCACGACATTGAAAGCATCCAATGAACGTTCGCGCGACCGCTATTTATTTTTCTCAAAAATATTTTCCAAAACAAAAGCCCCGTCGGAGGGCTTTTGTTGTTTAGGCGCCTGCCTCAATCGCTTAATGCTAGAGCGAGTACGCGAGCATTAGCTCGACGTTGTTGTGGCGGTTGAGGTGGCAATGATATTGATCGAGGAGCTCGCAGTTAAACCAGCAGCGTCACGAATCAAGAAGGTGGTGGTGTACGTGCCTGGGTTGGCGTAGATGTGACTGAAGGTAACGGTTTGCGCGGCTGGCGGTGTGCTCACCGAGACGAGCGTCGTTGTGCCGGTAGTGTCACCCCATGTGACTAAGTAGGTAAGATTTCCAGCATTCGCATCGGACACGTTGATTGTCCAGGTATTGCTTTGACCAGCTACGACACTCGTTGGTCCAAAGATCGAATGAATGACAGGAGCTAAAACGGGCGTGGGCGAAGTGGTGAATGTAATTCCTGATGAAGTGGCCATAGAACCATTAACGCTCGCTTTAGTACCCACTACTAGGTAGTAGGTCGTGCTCGCGGTAAGTCCGGTGAGCGTAGCGGTATGATAGAAGGTGTTGTTGCCGATATCGAGCGTTGGCGTGTTGGAGCTACTCACTGGCGTTGTAGTGCCCAGCCACACTTCTGTATTGCCTGACAAATTGCTAAACCAGCTGATGCGCGCCGTGGTTGAGCTGATCTCGTTCACGGTAACATTGGTAATGGTTAGGTTGGTAGTGGGAAGAGTCGTGGTAGCATCATCTCGGTCGTCATTAAACACGGCATGCTGTGGCGCAAAATATTTTGAAAGACCATGGAATGAGCCGAGAAAATTATGGAATTCACTCTCGGTAGAAGTAGTATCTTCATTCGCCACAACTTCTTTACCAATAAGACCATAGGCGTGACCGCGACCATGACCGTGGCCCGGCATACTTGGTGCATCCGCGAATGCAGCGAAAGGTAGCGCAGCAAAAAGTGTCGCCGCAACTACACCACCGAAAATATGAGTAAAACGAATGTTCATAATAAAAAATAAATTAGTGATAAATGATATCAACAGCTTGTGACCGTGTGGTGATACCTCTAAAATAACGTTGCGCCGCCATATTCCTTACCTAGACGAAATGGAGAATGTATTTTATTGTTAGGTAAAGAATAGCCTCTCCCAACGTTATATGTCTATAGAAAGCCTTAAAAAACAATTTACCGAAATCTACAACGCCCAAGTTGATGCTATTTTTCGCTTCTGCCTGGCCCGAGTTTCCGATCGCGAGCACGCGATGGATATTGCCGAGGAGACATTTGTGCGACTTTGGAAAACGTTTTTAAAAAATGAGGAGGAGCCGGAAACGGCAAAGCCTATGCACAATCCCCGCGCGTTTTTATTCACCGTCGCCAATCACCTTATTATAGATTGGTACCGCGCGCGCAAAAGTGTGTCGCTTGAGGCGCTTACGAGCGATGACGATGAGCACGACACCGCCGATGTGCCCGACGAAACGTCTTTTGCGGCAACAGCGGAGCATATGCCTGTCGGCGCCGAGGGCCGTTTCCTCCTCGAGCAGATTAACGCCCTCGAGCCGAGCGACCGCCAGGTGCTCTATCTGCGATTTGTGGAAGGTTTGCCGCCGGGCGAAATTGGCGAGATACTAGGCATATCAACCAACGCCACCTCCGTCCGCATCAATCGGGCGCTGAAAAAATTGCGCGAGCAAACTGGCTACACTATTCACGGCGATGCCGTCGCATAAAATTATGAACAATCATTCATTTCAACCGCATACTGGTAATCCGAAACTCGACGAACGCGTGCGTGCTGGAGCGCGCGAGCTTCGCAAAACCCATTTAACGCGCGACGAAAAGCGGGCAATGCTTTCGCGTGTCTTTGATCGCACTTCGCCGAGCGCGACAGGAAAAACCGCAAGTTGGTGGAGCGTGACGTCAATCGCCCTGTGGACTACTTCAGGATTTAAATCGGCGGTTGGTTTTATCCCTCGCCAGCAACGTTTTACCTACGCTTTTGTTGCTGCGGTACTCATTCTCATCTGTTCTGGAACCGGCGTAGCTTTTGCTGCCCAAGGCAGCGTCCCCGGCGATATTCTCTACCCTGTTAAAATTGATGTGACTGAACCACTGCAAGAAGCATTGGCATTTTCACCAGCTGCTAAAGCGGCGCTCGCGGTAAGTTTTGCTAACGAACGCCTCCAAGAAGGCGAGATGCTAGCAAAAACCGGCCAGCTCAACAGTGCGAAAGAGCAGCAACTTTCTGACTTGCTCGCTCAACACACTGCAGCACTCAACACCGCTCTCGCTTCGATTGTTAAAACCAATCCGAGTCAGGCGCAAAATATTAGCGCCCAATTTCAAGCAAATATGGATGCTCACGCCCAAATCCTCAATCAGCTCGACGCCATAGCCCGCAGCCACGGCCATGCTTTTGGCCTACAAATACATGAGCAAATTAATGCCCAACAAAATACTAATCAAAGTGCTGCCACAAGTTCGCAAGCAAACACCGCCAGCACAACAGTAGAAGTTTCTAATCCTGGTCCTGGTAAAGATCACGGACACCAGCAAATATTCCACGCTTCAATTAATCAACCGCAAGAAAAAATACCAAGTTTTATTTCGGCACGTATCGCTTCTTCAGCTTCCACAACAACATCCGCACAAAATAGTGCATCAGAAAATTCATACCAGCCGCAGCATAACAATCAAAATTTCAACCAGAACGATAGTCAAAATAATGGACAGAATAGTAGCAACGGCGACCCTATTAGCAACCTCGTTCATTCTGCCCAACAAAGTGGCGCATCAGTAACCGATTGGATTCATCCTGGTAAGGGTCAAGACAATGGGAACGCTGTCGGTCACGCTCAGCAGCATGGAGTAAATTTGGGCGGTTTATAATAAAATTTTCGAAAACTTTTTCTCAAAATTTTTCTAAGCGCTATCCCCTGTTTTACTCGTGCAAAATTTGCCAAAAAAAGCCGCTCGTAGTATTAATGGTAGACACTGTATGAAGTTATTAATCGTTGAGTCGCCTTCAAAGGCAAAAACTATTTCAAAATATTTGGCTGGCAACGGCGAGCGCTACGAAGTAGTGGCGTCGGTCGGCCACATCCGCGATTTACCGAAGAGTAATAAAAAAGCTATCGACATTGAGCACGACTTCGCGCCACACTACGAAATTTCTAAAGGAAAAGAAAAGGTGGTGCACGAGATTGAGCAACTTGCCAAAAAAGCGGACGAGGTGCTGCTCGCGACCGACCCTGATCGCGAAGGCGAAGCGATTGCTTGGCACGTGGCCCAAGCCGCGCACCTCAAGAAGCCTCAGCGCGTGGTCTTCCACGAAATCACCAAAGACGCCGTGGCCGAAGCCTTGCTGCATCCGCGCTCTATAGATATGCGCCTCAAAGAAGCTCAGGAGGCGCGCCGCGTTTTGGATCGCCTGGTTGGCTACGACCTTTCCGGCTTGATTTGGAAAAAGGTACGCTATGGCCTTTCGGCCGGCCGCGTGCAGTCACCTGCCCTGCGCATCTTAATGGAGCGTGAGCGAGAAATTCGCGCCTTCGTACCGGAAACATTTTGGGTGATTAGTGCCGAGACAAAAACCGCCGATAAAAAACCTTTGCCGCTCGTTTGTTCCGAAGAGCCGCGCGATAAAAAAGAAGTGGAGCGAATTTTAGCACTCGGCCAAAAAAATCCTTGGCAAATTACTGATATTAAAGAAACTGAAGTGAAGCGCGCGCCGCGAGCGCCGTTTACCACCTCCACCCTCCAGCAAACGGCGAGCTCGCGCCTTGGTTTTTCTCCGTCGCGTACTATGCTCGTGGCCCAGAAACTCTATGAGGCCGGTCTCATCACCTATATGCGCACCGACAGCACCACCCTCAGCGGTCAGGCAATCGGCCAAATTTCCGGCCTCGTCCGCAAAGAATACGGCGAAAAATATTTAGAAGTGCGTCAATACCACACCAAGAGCAAAAACGCTCAAGAGGCACACGAAGCGATTCGTCCCACGAGCGTGGCCCGAGCGAGCGCCGGCCACACCGATGAGCAGAAGCGACTCTATCAGCTCATTTGGCAGCGCGCCGTGGCTTCGCAAATGGCCGACGCGAAAACCCTACGCACCAGAGTGACGGCAAACATCACGAGCGCCGAAAAAATCCCCGACTTCACCGTGAACGGCTCGCGTATTCTTTTCGACGGCTGGCTGCGCGTTGACCCGAGCGCTCAACAAGATGATGTAATTTTGCCAAAAGTTGCTGCTGGCGATGCACTAACGCTCGTCGACATGCACACCGATGAAAAACAAACCCAGCCACCGGCACGCTACTCTGAAGCGGGCTTGGTAAAAGAGCTCGAAGCGCGCGGCATCGGTCGGCCGAGCACCTACGCTTCTATTATTAAGACACTACTCGACCGTGGCTACGTGGAAAAAGTCGATCGCGCCTTGAAACCCACTGATACTGGCGACGTGGTAAGCACTTTTTTGGAAAATAATTTTGGCCACTATGTGAGCGATTCGTTCACCGCGGAGATGGAAAATGAGCTCGATGAAATTGCTAGCGGCGAAAAAGAATACGTGCCCGTGCTTTCCGCCTTCTATAAACCTTTCACCAAAGAGATCCAAAAAAAATCAAAAAGTTCTAAAAAAATCACCGACCTTGGCCCCGCCCCGGCCCAATTCAAATGCCCAACCTGCGGCGCGGCGATGATTATTAAACTTGGCAAAAACGGCAAGTTTTTAAGCTGTTCTCGTTTTCCCGATTGCACTGGCGCTCTCACCCTTGAGGGTAAAGAAATTGCTACCGACAAACCTATCGGCACCGACCCTTCGAGCAATTTTCCTATCTTCGTTAAAATCGGCCGCTTTGGCCCTTATGTGCAACTCGGCGAAATGCCTAAAAAAGTAAAGGGTCAAAAAGCCGCGAAGCCTAAAATGGCGAGCATTCCCAAAACCAAAGACCCAAGCACAGTGACTGTTGAAGATGCTCTCAAATATCTTAGCTTGCCCCGAACGCTCGGCATTGATCCTGACACCGGCAAAGAAGTGGTGGCGTCGAGCGGCCGCTTCGGCCCCTACATCGTCCGCGACGGCGATTTCCGCTCACTCAAAACCGATGATGTCTACACTATCGGCCTCGAGCGCGCTCTGCAAATTCTCCGCGAACCCAAAAAACCACGCGGCTTCGCTCGAAAGAAGAAATAAAATTTTCTAAAGGCTATAGACTGAAATTTTTAATGGAATAGATATCCTCGTTTTCTTCTTGCTTAATTTCAGCGGGCGTTCGGTCATCTTCAGCACGCGCCGGTTGTGCAGCTTCAGAAACTTCTGAAGAAACGGTTTCAGGGGCGACGGCACCAGTGGCAGCTGGTGTTTGCGCCGCTCCTGTCACTCCCGCCGCCCCCACTGCCGTCGACGCCATCGTCCCATTCACCAAATTCAAGAGCATTTGTAAATCGTCCTTAGAAAAGAAATCAATGGTCACCTTGCCGCCACTCTCGCGCTTTTCAATATGCACGCGCGTGCCCAGCGTGTCGGCAAGCTTGCGCTCAATATCAATCATATCTTGGTCAAACAGAGGATTCTTTTTATGAGCTCGCTCCACGGCAATATGGCGAGCAATACGCTCAGCATCGCGCACCGTTAATTTCTTAGCAATAATTTCTTTAAAGAGCGTTTCTTGCTCGGCCGGTCGCGACGCAAGCATCAAAAGCGGCCGCGTATGCCCTTCGCTAATAGTACCCGCCGAAACCGCGGCCAGCATCACTTCAGGCAAATCGAGAATGCGTAACGTGTTGGCCACATACTCGCGGCTCTTACCGATTTTCTCGGCAATATGCATTTGCTTAAAACTAAATTCATCGATAAGACGGCGAAAGGCGCGGGCTCGGTCAACAGCGTTCAAATCTTCACGCTGCACATTTTCAATAATCGCAAGCTCAAGTTTCAATAAATCATTTTCTTCGCCCACCTTAATGAGACACGGCACTTCGCGCACGCCAGCTAAACGCGCGGCGCGCAAACGGCGCTCACCGGCAATAAGTTCGTATTCCGTGTTGAGCCCGCCATCGGGCTTCACCACTTCCTTGCGCGTCACCACCAAAGCCTGCAGCACACCATACTGGCGAATCGAATCCGCAAGGGCCTGCAGCGCCACTGGGTCAAATTCGCGTCGCGGCTGAAACGGGTTCGGCTTGATCTTATCAGTATCAATCCAAAAAATGGAATCTTGGTGAAAGTGGGACATAGTTAAAAAATTATCGTACACATATTTTATCACAAATTGATTTTCGGCAAAAATCGGGTATGCTGTGAGGAGCTCATTCGAGCGCAACACGCCGGGATGGCGGAATTGGTAGACGCACACGACTCAAAATCGTGCGGAGCAATCCATGGGAGTTCGATTCTCCCTCCCGGCACCATAAAAAATAATGTAGAAATAAAAATAAAAAACCCACAAACCAACTTAGTGATTTGTGGGCTGCGGAACATTGCTGCTCCGCCACGAGAGGGAGAGAGAAGGCCGCCTTATCGGGAGAGCACCTTCTCCGTGAGGCGCCCGCGCCGAAGTAACAAGAAAGTCGCCGGAAGCAGTAGCAAGAGTGTTGACCCCTCCGGCACCGGCGTATTGTTCGCTGAAAAATTATCAAACTCGTATAGCGAGTCCGGCGATTCCAACGAGCCAGCGGGATTGAGAGCGTACAACATGACGCTCTGCAACGACGTTGTCACGGTGTCAGCGTACAAGCTGCCAACCGCAGCACCATTCAGGTAATATTGGATACCCGACCCAGACGTGAGCGTGAAGCTCACGGTGTTGAAGCCGCTGTTTGCCGCGGCCAGGAAATTCCACTTCGCTGACGAATAGTCGTAGGAGTAGAACCCTGCCGACGAATACCCCGGAATGGGATCCGACGAATCAGCATTCAGGTAAGCAATCGCTGGATTGCTCACCACGCTGTTGGCATTGTTGACGCCAACTGCCGCCATACCGACGTCGACAGTTGTCGTCGAACCCCAGTTGGGGTCGACATATAATTGAATACTCATCGTCTGGGTTGTACCAGACAGATTTGTATCGTACCTCATCCCCTGGAAGTTCAGGGAACTGAAGCCGCCGGTGCCCGGCGACTGATACTGCGACGGGGCAATCCCCATTTGCAGTACACTCCCGCCATTGAACGGCGTGATCTGGAACTGGTCAGGAACGTAGTTCCCACCATACCACGCCCCCGGCGTATCCGTCTGATACGCCGAGAGATTAGCACTCTCACTCGGCGGACTGCCGGAGTAGAGATTGCTAAAGTTGATGTAGGGGGACGTGGTCAGTGTGTCGAAATTCATCGACACGTTCGCCTGCGCCACCCCTCCACATCCAACCAACAATAGCCCCACGAGGGCCGTAACGGGTACACGCTTTGTATTCATCTTTTGCTCCTTTCATTAGCAAAGAACACACAAAACAGGCTATAAAATAGCACAAAATTATAAATAATACAAGCTTCACAAAATCCTTTTACTGTTGCAAAAAAATTACCACTACAGCATTATCGAAAGCTGTGATAGCATCCATGTGTGCTTAAAAATAAGCCTAAAATTATTGTTATTGTCGGGCCGACGGCTGTTGGTAAAAGTGCTTTTGCTGTTGCCCTCGCTAAACTCATTGGCGGCGAAGTCATCTCTGCTGACTCGCGCCAGATCTATCGCGACCTCAACATTGGCACCGGAAAAATAACGCGACGCGAAATGCGAGGCGTACCTCACTATATGCTTAACGTTGCTTCACCACGTACTGTTGGTACCGCAAAGCAATTTACGGCAGAAATTTTTCGAACACAGGCAGAAAAAATAATTGAAGATATTGTGCAGCGCGGCAACGTGCCTATTATTTGCGGTGGCACCGGATTTTACATTGATGCCCTTGTGCGAGGTATTTTTTTCCCCGATGTACCCCCTAATGTGCCACTACGTAAAAAACTTGCTCATAAAAATGCTGCGGAACTTTACGCGATGTTGCTTAAAAAAGATCCGCGGCGAGCTGCAACGATTGATCGACACAATCCCCGACGACTTATTCGCGCTCTAGAAATTGTTGCGGCAACAGGCACAGTACCTCACCTTCACTCACGCTCACGATATACGTCCCTTACTATCGGCCTCACGCTTCCCCCGCATATTCTCAAAGAAAAAATTCATACGCGCCTCCTGGCCCGTCTGCGTCAAGGAATGATTGCCGAAGCCCGCCACGTGCATGCCGCTGGTCTTTCGTATCAAAAAATGGAGCTGCTCGGTTTAGAGTATCGCTCGCTCGCGCGCTTTTTACAGAAAAAAATTTCCCGGCAAGAGATGCAACGAGAATTAGAAAGCGCGATTTGGCACTATGCCAAACGCCAACTCGCCTGGTTTCGCCGCGATCAACACATACACTGGTTTCCTCCCGATTTTAAAAAGGTACAGAAAAAGATTAATTTTGTCCGATGGTGTACACCACCTCGCACGCCTGCCCAGCGCACCGGGTCGCGGTAAAATTTTGCGCCCCTTGCACAATATTAGTGCCTTGTTTTTGATACATTTGCGCCAATGAGTGATATTTTTGCAGCGCGGAAATTTTCGCGCTAACTTGATTTGAAGAAAGAGCAATATTGGTCGTCGTTAAGAATAATCCTGTTTCATTTTGTAGAAAATTTCTCAATGAGCTTGTTGCAGTTGCATTCCAAAGTGCAACCGCCGGGTAGGGTTCGTAATAGAAGAAATGCACGTTTGTGCCCGGGAAACCATTCACCGTATCAGTAAACGCGTTGTGAACCACCGCATCATCGGCGCTTGTCTGTGCACCAAAATCGGCAGGACCGTATACGTACACCTGTCGCCCCGTATTAGCAACTAGGAGGGCTTGAATGTTTTGTGTAATATCACTTTCTAAAACGTCGCTAGCTATCGGCTGACCGTACTCACTTCCGAGATAACCATAATTTTCAGCGACCGCTCCCAATGAGCTGAGGGCCTGATCATTTTCGGCCACTCGTACATTACCCGCGATGGTACTATTAGTAAAACCGCTTTCCATGTCAATCGTCGTACTGGTAGCCGGCGTAGGTTCACCAGTAAAAAACGTAACAACAATCGCCGGACGTGTGTGCTGGGCAAGCATACCCCCGAGCGAAAGAACAGCATCGCCAAAATCTGGCGAGAGAACGATAGTAATGGGACCCGTACCTGGTAATGTGGTACCAGGAGCATTGAGAGGAAGCAAGGGCTGTGTTGATCGCCCCACCACGAGCCACACAATACCCCAAATGATGAGTCCGAGTAAAATAAGAGCGATACCGATACTTAAAATGAAGCGGCGATTGCGTATCATAACCCCTAGTATATCACGCTTACTTTTGTGAACGCTTCCAGGTGTTAATGGTGGCATGATTGCCCGATAGTAGTACTTTGGGCACGCGATATTTTTTACCTTTATATTCAAATACTTCTGGACGAGTATAGACATCTCTGCTCGCTACGCGTCGTTCCTCAACAGACGTAGGATCACCCAACACACCCGCCACCTGTCGACTGACACAATCGATAATAAGCATGGCTGGCAACTCACCGCCAGTCAGCACAAACGGCCCCACCGAGACAATGTCGCATTTGAAAATTTTTTTAACCCGAGCGTCAATACCTTCGTAGCGGCCGGAAACGATGATGATGTCGGTATATTTTTTTGCTACTGTCTCCGCGACACCAGTATCAAATTGCATGCCACCCGGCGAGAGCCAAATAATTTTTACTTTAGGTTTTTTTGATTTTTTTTGTATTGTTGCGAGGGCTTTTTCTATTGCCTTAATAACCGGTAACGCTTCAATCACCATACCCGGGCCGCCGCCGTAGGGTCGCTTGTCAACACGCACTGCCCGGCCACGCGTGCCCGCAGCAAAATCACGTGGATTGTAAAACGCGACGGAAATTTTTTTATCTTCAATGGCCCGCTTCAAAATCGACTCGCCGAGATACGAGCCAAACGCCCCAGGAAACAGCGTAATAACATGAAATCGCATGCCGTGACAATAGCATAGTTCCATACAAAATAAAAACACTTCTCGACGGCGTTCCCTGCTACCCTCCAGCCAAGAGAAGTGTTTTTATTTTTAGAGCTTGATATCTTCCATCGCCTCGTCCACCGACTTTGTCGCGGACTCGCGCGTCGAACCACCTTCCGGTTCATTAATTTTAAGATTGACGCGGGCATTATTCTTCATACCGACAACACGCAAAAGCGTGCGAACGGCTTTAGCGGTGTTACCTGAGCGACCGATAATTTTCCCCATGTCAGCAGCGTTGACGGTAAGCGTAAGTAATACGCCCATCTCATCAACGGTACGTGTAATTTTAACGTCGTTAGGATTATCTACAAGAGCCTTAATAACGTAATCTAGAAATTGTGCATCGCCTTCCTTTTCCATAATGATGTTCGGTAATTCGTCGGGGACGAATCGTTAATTAGTAATGCGGCAGAGCTGATGCCTGCAGCTAGTGAGGATTGTAGCGATATCAACAAAAGGTGTCAATCGCTCCTGTGGAGAATGCTTGAGAAATACTTTAACTCGTAGCGGCTGGGGTTTCGGTAGTCGGCTGCTGTTCGGCCTGCTGCTCGGCTTCATTTTTTTGCGGAAGCTTCTTGGGCAGCGCGTTAATTTTCTTACCCTCAATAATTTTTTTAGAAACAAGCATATTGTGCATCGTTATCGTCGGCTGTGCCCCCACGGAAATCCAGTGCTTGATACGGTCAACATTGAGCACTGTTTTGCTCTTATCGCGTGAATCATGTGAACCGACAATTTCTAGAGCTCGGCCACTTTTAGTGCTGTTGCGTGAATCAGTCACGACCACGCGAAAGGTAGGTTCGTGTACGCGTCCCACTCGTTGCAATCTGATTTTTAACATAGGCAGCTATAGTAGCAGAGGGATGGCAAAAGGTCAATAGTCTGGTATACTGCCAACCTAATGGATCAAAAAAATCAACCGCCGAGCACAAAAAGCGCTATTGGCACTATCAGAACTAACTCTAAAGGATTCGGTTTTGTTACCCTTGCTGGCACACCTCAAACAAAAAAACGTGATCAGGAAATCGTTGTCACGCCAGAGTTCATAAACACCGCCCTTAATGGCGACGAGGTAGAAGTGCGTATTACGGGAAAATATTTTGATGTACGCAAGGGGCGTTCCGCGCGCCGCACCAGCGTGGAAAAAGGCGATTTCGTGCAAATGGCCGGCCAAGTAGAGTGCATCGTGCGGCGCGCTCGTACGCAGTTTGTTGGCACCCTAGTGCAACACGACAATCAATGGTGGGTACGCCCCGATGATCGTCGCGCCTATGTCGATTTTCTTATTCCCGCGAACGATCCACTCATTGCCAACGCTTCCAATCGTAAAAATGAAAAAGTGTTAGTAACACTCGCCCACTGGCAAGCTAATGAGCACTACCCTACCGGCGCACTCGTTGAACTCATCGGCACCAAAGGCGAGCACGAGGTGGAAATCCAATCGATCCTCCTAGACCGTGGTATCGATCAAACATTTCCCGAGGCCGTCACTGCCGAAGCCCACAAAATCGAGCAAACGGAAAAGCCGCTACGCGCCGAAGAAATCGCCCGCCGCCGAGATATGCGCGACACCGTCACTTTTACTATCGACCCTATCGACGCCAAAGATTTCGACGATGCCCTCTCGTATAAAAAAATTGAAAGCGGCCCCCACGCTGGCCGCTACGAAATCGGCGTGCACATCGCTGACGTTTCTTACTATGTGCGCCCCGGCACACCACTCGACACGGAGGCCTTGAAGCGTAGCTTTAGCGTCTACCTCGTTGACCGCACGATTCCCATGCTCCCTGAAGTGCTTTCCAACGACTTATGCAGCCTCAATCCTCATGAAGACCGTTTTGCTTTTTCCGCTATTTTTATTATGGACGACGCCGGCCACATCCACGAACGCTGGTTTGGTCGCACGGTTATAAACAGCAACCACCGCTTCAGCTACGAAAGTGCGCAGGATATTTTGAATGGCAGCACCGGCGCTGGGCACGAACACGCTGAAACACTCACTACTTTAAACCGCATCGCTAAAAAAATGCAGCAAGAAAATTATAAGCGCGGCGCCATCGACTTTGAACAAGACGAAGTGAAATTCAAGCTCGACGAGCACGGCAAGCCGATTGCAATTATCAAAAAAGAGCGTCTCGACACCCACAAGCTTGTTGAAGAATTTATGTTGCTGGCCAACCGCGAAGTCGCTGAATTTATTTACAAAAAACACGGCAATGGCGCGGGCGAACACGTGCACGGTGCCGCTGGGGCATCTATTTATCGCATTCACGATCTGCCCGAGCGTGAACGCCTGCAAGAGCTTGCCCTCTTTTTGCAGGCGCTTGGCTTTCACTTGCCTGTCAAACACGGCAAGATCACCGCGCGCGACATCAACATCCTGCTTGAAAGCGTTAAAGGTGTACCGGAAGAATCGCTCATTAAAACCGCCACTATTCGCTCGATGGCCAAGGCTGCTTATTCCACTAAAAACATCGGTCACTTTGGCCTCGGCTTTTCATTTTATACCCATTTTACCTCGCCCATTCGCCGTTACACCGACCTTGTCGTGCACCGCGTTTTAGCCGGCGTTCTTGAAGGCACCCAGAAAGTGTTTAAAGATCTTGAAGCAGTGTCAGCTCATGCGAGCGAACGCGAAATTGTTGCCGCTGAAGCCGAGCGCGCTAGCATCAAATACAAGCAAGTAGAATATATGAGCGAGCGCATCGGCCAAGAATTTTCCGGCACCATTTCCGGCGTCACCGACTGGGGCATTTATATAGAAGATACTGCTACTCGCTGCGAAGGCATGGTGCCGCTACGCGAACTCGGCGACGATTACTACGTGTTTAATCCGCGCACCTACACCGTTGAAGGCGAGCGCACCCGCCGAAAATTTCGCCTCGGCGACAGCGTCCGCTACCGCGTTGTCCGCGCCGACCTCGATTCCAAAACCCTCGACTACGCCATCGTTTCGTAATTTTTTTATATTTTCTCGATAAAAAATTTACGAGATTTTTATTCTCCGTCCATTAGAGTATATACATGGACCAGTTTGACGTTTGGAACAGCAAGAAAAAATTTATTGTTTTGACACATAAACCTCGATATTACCGACCTAGAGAAATTTGGTGGTGTATACTTGGAAAAAATATTGGTTCTGAGCAAAATGGTGTTGGAAGAAATTTTATTCGACCGATTATTATTATAAAAGCATTAGGAGAAATATGTCTTGTCGTACCTCTTAGTACCTCTATATATAAACATCCATATAGAATTTTTATAGGCAATATATCGGGTAAAAAATCGTGTGTGATTATCTCTCAATTACGAACAATAGACAGTCGACGTTTAGTAGAAAAAGTAGGTATTTTAGATAAAAAATTTTTCGAAATCACGAGAAAAGCCATTAAAGATATGCTTTAATGGCTTTTCACTTCTTCTCACACAACCCTAGATCACGTGAGTGGGTGCCGAAGCACACTGTACTCTAATTTTAACAAATTCAATATCTTGGTCAAGATTGACGACTCACAGAATCTACTTTGCCACAGCCACCGCTTCGTCAAATTTTATAGAGAGAAGTTTCGAGGCACCGTCGCTGCCCATGGTAACGCCATAGAGCACGCCAGCGCGCGACATCGTCTCGCGATTATGGGTAATTAAAATCAGCTGCGAAAATTTCGAGAGGTTTTCGATCATATCGCCATATTTGCGCGAGTTGGCTTCGTCGAGCGCCGCGTCGGTTTCGTCAAGAATAATAAAGGGTGGCGGATTAACTTGAGAGATCGCAAAGAGAAGCGCGATGGAGGTGAGCGCGCGCTCGCCGCCGGAAAGCATGGTGAGACCCTTAATGCGCTTTTTAGGGAGACTAACGGCGATATCAATACCCTCTTCGGTGTCTTCATCGTCAATCAGTTCTTCTTCTGATGAGTCGGTAAGGTCGGCGAGATCGTCGGACTTTTTAGCGCGCACTCGAGTCGGCGCTTTTACTACTTCGAGCTTGGCTTGGCCACCACCAAACATAAGGGTAAAAAATTTGCCGAACTGCTCGTTTATTTTCTGCACGCCATTTTTAAAATCAGTATCAAGTTTTTCTACCAAGTCAGCAATAAGTGTCTGTAATGTTTCCGCCGATTTTTCCAAATCAGCTAATTCGCGCGAAAGAAATTCATCGCGCTCTTTAGCCTCACGATATTCTTTTGCAATCTCTTCGCCGCCAGCCGCGCCCGCTTCTTCAATACGAATTTTTAGCCGCTCGATTTGTTTGCGGCGCTCTTCTTGGCGCTCGCGCGCTTCACTCGCAATATCTTCATCAGAAACACCAGCAATGGCGAAATGTGCAAAATCAAGCACGGCACGCCCAGCCAACGTCGCCACATCACCAAGGTCATGCTTGAATGCGGTTTCTATGGCAGCGAGTGTTTCTTGGTGCGCGCGAATTGTCGCTCGTTTAGAACTAATTTCATTGAGCTCGGCCATAATGCGAAATACCGCTTTCTCAGCGTCGCGATTGGTGTCTTTTTCTTTTTCAATCGTCTCGCGCAAGCGATCAATTTCAGCAACTAAATCTGTTTCAACATCCGCCAGAGCTTTTGCTTTGTCGGATGCCGCTGTGCGCTCGGCGGTGAGTCGCTCGATGTCAGCGCGACTAGCCGCAATAACAGAATCGTTTTGAGCGGCATCGTGATAGCGATGCAAAAACTGCTTGAGAAAATCTTTAATAGAAATTGAAATTTTCTTGAACAAACTTGGGTCGCTCGCCGTTTCTGCCTCAGCTAAGCGTTCGTGCACCGTGGCAATAGCCGCTTCGATTTCAACAAACGGCACGGTTTTCCCCGCTTCACTCTTTGCTAGCGCCTCTTCGCGGCGAATAGTTCGTTCTTCCGAAGCAATTTCGCCTTCCAACCGACCAACACGGTGCGACAGCTCCTCTCGCTCCGCTCGCACCGCCGCTACTTTTCTCTCAACATCAAGTAAGGCACTCGTCGTCGCGTCTTTTTTACCATCGTGCGTTGCCGCTTTCTCCAACACTGCCTTCGCTGCTGTAAGTTCCCGATCGAGTTCACCCTTGCGCCGAGCGACTGGTTGATCCTCTTTGGCCAAACGCACACCGTGCACCCGCACATAAATTTCTTCACGTTTAAAATATTCTTTTGCCTGCTCAACGAGATCGCCGCGCAATTTTTCCGTCTTTTCCACCTTCTCCATCTGTTTTTCCAAAAAGCGCAAATGCGGCGCAATTTCCTTACGCAAACTTTCCACCTGCTTCATGTTCTCCGCTGTTTTCTCGAGCTTACGTTCGCTCTCCTCGCGCTTGTAGTGATAAATTTTTAAACCGAGCGCGTCTTCAATCATCTCGCGCCGCTCTTTCAAATTAGCATTCAAAATTCGGTCAGCCTCACCCTGCGAAATAATATGATGACCCGACGAACCGATATGAGCGCCCGCCAGCAATTCAACGATATCTTTCAAACGCGCCGGCGAATTGTTGATAGCATAATCATTCGCTGAATCGCGGTGCACGATCTGCGCCAGTGATACCTCATCAAAATCAAGATTGAGTGCCCGATCAGTATTTTCAAAAAGCAGAGTGACCGCCGCTCGATTGAGTCGGCCGCCAGCCGCGCCGCCGTTAAAAATCAAATCCTCGCCACGCTTGCCGCGCAGTGATTTCATCGACTGCTCGCCGAGCACAAAACGAAACGCTTCGGCCACGTTGGATTTGCCTGAGCCATTGGGCCCAACAATCGCTGTAATCGGCGTGGAAAATTCTAGCGTTGCTTTTTTCGCAAACGATTTGAACCCGCTGATTTCGAGAGATTTGAGACGCATGCAAATAAAATTATGCCCAACCGCGCGCAGCAAGCGCTTTACGCGCCGCTTCTTGTTCAGCTTCTTGTTTCGACGCGCCCTCGCCACTCGCGATTAATTCCTTACCTAGGTAGACGCCGACGGTAAAGATACGATCGTGATCGGGCCCGCTTTCTTTTATCGTTTTATAGGCGGGGGTAGTACCAACGTGCTCTTGGGCCGCTTCCTGAAAACGCGATTTGGCATCGAGCCATGCTTTTTCAGCCACCACATCCGCTGCCAGCGGAAAAATTTTCGCGGCGATAAATTGCTCAGCCGCCGCGTATCCTTGGTCAAGATACATCGCGCCAATAAGCGCTTCAAACGCATCAGCCAAAATAATAGTGCGGGCGCGGCCCGTATCTTTTTGTTCACCGCGCGAAAGCAAGAGAAAATCATTCATGCCAGCATCAGTCGCCAACTTGCTGAGCGTCTGGGTATTAACCAATGCCGACCGAACGCTCGTGAGCTCACCTTCCGGCCGATCGGGATAGAGTTTAAAAAGATGACTCGTCACTGCTAATTGCAACACGGCATCGCCCAGAAATTCCAAGCGCTCGTTATCAGCCAGGCCAACTGCTTTATTCTCATTCAAGTACGAGCGATGCGTAAACGCTTGCTGCAACAGCGTCTTATCTTTAAATACCACCCCCACACTTTCTTCAAATCGGGAAAAATCCTTTACCATATACAGAGTATTCAACTTTTTTGCGCTAAAATCAAATTTATTGCTTTTGTGACAATAGGCAAAATATCGTTGTAAAAATTAAGATCTAAAATATCTTTAAGCTTAAACCACTTAGCATCGTCGAGGCCGCCTTTCTCTTCAAGCTTTAAATCCGTAAACGGCGATTGGAGTAAGAAGTAAGTAACGTGTTTTTTCTTTTTGCCGCTCTCGGGATTGTAAGCGGTATAAGTGTTTTCGTCGAGTTTATCTTTAATAGTTAAATCTTTAAGACCGAGCTCTTCGCGAATGCCTCGCAACGTACCATCTTCAACACTTTCACCCGCATCGATACCACCCTTCGACAAGGTCCAGTGCCCAAAGACATCGTGCACCAGTGCCAAGTACACCTCTTCACCTTCGCGCGCAAACACTACCGCGCCGCCCAGGTGCTGAGTGGGGATTTCTTTTTTGCCGCCGGCGGCACCGGCACCATTTTGTCGTTTAGAAACTTCCTCCTTACCTGGCTCGCCAATTTCTTTATACACCGCGCCGACAACACCATTCACAAAGCGCCCCGACGTTTCGCCGCCGTAGGCTTTTGCCAATTCAATAGCCTCATTGATCGCCACTTTTGCTGGCACTTCAGCGCGATCAGAAAACAGCAGCTCGTAGAGGCCGATGCGCAAAATATTACGATCCATTACAGAAATTTTTTCCAAAGGCCAATCGGGCGCGGCCTTCGCGATAATCGTGTCGAGCTCACCGCGTTTCGCCAGCACACCGCGAGCAAGCGTTTGCGCAAATTGTTCATCAGTTTGATTTTCACCAAACTCTTGTTGATTACGTTTAATAATAGCAGCGATGTCAGCATCGCCATGATGATTAAAGTCCCATTCATACAGGGACTGGAGAACGAGTGAACGTGAAAGGTGCCGATTCGCCATAGCCGAATTTCCTTTCAGTGTAGCACGCATGCTGCTTAGACAAAATAGAGGGGCTGTGTATTACGCAGTCTTGGCGGCGCGCTTCTTTTGGCGTTCAGTTTTCTTGAGGAGAGCGGCTTGGACATCTACCACCGTGCGATCGCGATAAAAGCCGCAGTGAGGACACATTGCATGTGCCGGCTTGGCTGAGCCGCATTTAGAGCAAAAACCCAAAGCCTGATTTTTCAAGCCATGATGAGAACGGCGGTTACCGGTGTGAGCCCGAGTATGTCGCATGTGATTAACCATAGACCAGCCATTCTACCCGAAAACCCTTTTTTACGCAAGAATTCACACAATAAAAAGCCCCGCAACGATTTCTCGCCGCAGGGCTGGGTTGGGGTGGCGGAACAGCTATGCTGCCGTCACCTCAATGTTACCGTTCACAAATATCGAGCGCCGGATTACAGCCTCAATATCTGCTGGAGGTAACCCAATCGGATTTTCCGTATGAGTATTCACCACCGACTGACCAGTAACCCGCCCGTCGATATCGCGCCGAATCGTGAAGTTCACATTGGGGACTTCAGAAATGACCCCCTCTTCTTGGAGGTGTTCGGCAGTGATACTAGCAACGGCCTTCTTACTCTGACCTGCTAACCTCAGTATCTTCTTCCGCATCTCTGCTACGACAAACTTCATGTCGATGGCGGGAGAGAAGCAAAAGAGATGGGTATGCCCCGTGGATCGCACCTGAATTAGGATAGCGATCCGCCGGGAACGGGCAGCAGCAATCATGTTGTCGCTATCAGAAGCGACAACAACACCCTTGATTGGTAGCGCCGACTTATCTGCCGGCACCACGACTTCAAAGTGAATGCTACCGGAAGGCAGTTGTTCTTCCTCCTTCCTAGAAGGAGGCGCGGACAACTGACTCTGCGCCTTAAGGAAAGCTTTCTGTCTCTCGAGGTCGGCGTTAAAAATCGCCGCCGTCCAAGGCAGAAGCCCCGCCGGATTGTGCTTTCGTAGATGCGCGAGGATTTTGCCGATTTCGGCAGAACTCTCGCACGTCGAGCAAAATTCCGGCCACACCCTTTTTATGAGGTGACCATAGAATGGGTGTTTGTGCAGATTGAGAATTTCTGCAATCGACACAAAAGCCGGACTTTCGTATGGCTTTATGCCAATTACGAAAATCCCACGGTCAATCCACTTTTGGTGGGTTTGATCGCCGAGATTACCATTAAATGTTTCCAAACGTGCCGTAGCAACGCCAGGAAATGTGGTCTCCCCACACCGTCGCAACAGATGGAGGCCGATCAGGTCCCCAACGCTGCAATTGGTTGGAAACAGAATTTGGGTAATACGCGTGGCCATAACGGCCTCCTTTCAAAAAACAAAAATTCTCTAAAGAACCATTCTTTAGAGCCGGCGTAATGATAGCATATTAGAGCCTATTTGTCAAGGAATTTTTGACAAAAAGTGCGGCGGTGGAGCGCCGAAAGACCGTATTTTTGAATAGCCCGACGATGGACCAAGGTGCCATAACCCTTGTGTACCTCCAAACCATAGTGCGGAAACTGTTTCGCTAAGCGCGTCATTTTTCTATCGCGAGTCACTTTTGCGATAACTGACGCAAGGGAGATAATTGGCACCGACTGGTCGCCACCGATGATAGTTTTCTGATGAGTAAATTTTTGCGGCGCCCTCAAGCTACCATCAAGAAAAATATGAACATGGTGAGGAGAAATATTAAGTTTCTGTAAACAGCGGGCAATCGCTATAGCAATCGCCTGAGCAATCCCCTTGCGGTCAATCACCGAAGCGCTCACGTGCGACACGGCATAGTTGATTTTTTTCTCGCGCCGCAAACGTTTTGCCATCGCGAAAAAAATTTCGCGCGCGGCGGGCGTTAATTTTTTAGAGTCTTTAATTCCTCGCATGTCGTGAGAAAAAACGCGCGCAAGTGTTTGTGCGGAAACGGCGCAGGCACAGAGCGTCACCGGCCCAGCCAGCGGACCGCGACCAACTTCATCGATCCCAATAACATAAGAATGCGCAGCCATACGTCTGATAGTATAATCCTACTATGTCTTCTCGATTCGTTCACCTACACGTCCATTCGCACTATTCCTTGCTCTCGGCTTTACCTAAAGTCGATGAGCTTGTGGACGCCGCTAAAGCCGCGGGCATGCAAGCGCTTGCTCTGACTGATAACGGTAATCTCTACGGCGCTATTGAATTTTATAAAGAATGTAAAAAACAAGAAATTAAACCAATCATCGGCGTTGACTGCTACATGGCAGCGCGCACTCGCCACGACAAACAAACCGGCGTCGACAATCGCCGCCAGCGACTCGTCCTTCTTGCGAAAAATACGATTGGCTATAAAAATTTACTGCGCCTAGTCACCGACTCTTATTTAGAAGGATTCTATTACAAACCACGCGTCGATCGTGAACTTTTAGAAAAATATGCCGAGGGCTTGGTGTGTATTTCTCCCTCATTTTCTGGCGACATTGTGGCTGCCCTCAAGGCTGCCGATGAAGAGAAAGCGCTTGAACTAGTAAAGTATTATCAAAAAGTTTTTGGTGCTGATACATTTTTTCTTGAGCTCACCCACCATCCGGAAATTCCCAATCACGAAGAAGCGATGGAAAAGTTGGTGGCATTTTCCAAACGCGCTCAGGTGCCGCTGGTTGCCGCGCACGACGTGTACTACCTCTCGCAAGATGATCGCTTGGCACGCGAAACCCTGCAATCGATCCAGCAAAATGGGGACGCTTTAGAGCGCGGCGGTTTTGAAGACGCTGAAGAAAATTTTTCTTTTATTTCCGGCGAAGCGGCCGAGAAACTTTTTAAAAGTACGCCGGAAGCCATAGAAAACAGCGCAAAAATCGCCGAAATGTGCGATATAGAAATCACTCTTGGTAAATGGGTATTCCCCGATTTCGCTCTGCCCGCCGGCATCACGAGCGCCGACGAAGCGTTGCGCCAATCGGTCGAGCAGGGTTTTTTCAAACGCGGTTTTGATAAAAAATATACTGATGCCGAGCAGCTTAAAAAAGTACGCGAGCGCATTGAGTACGAGCTTTCCGTTATTAAGACTAAAGGCTACGCCCCTTATTTTCTTGTCGTGGCCGACCTGCTTCGTCACGCCCACGAACAAGGAATTCTTACGACCATTCGCGGCTCGGTGGCTGGTTCGCTTGCTACCTATCTTGCTGGCATCACCAACGTTGATCCACTCGAATATCATTTACCTTTCGAGCGCTTCTTGAACCCCGAGCGACCAAGCGCGCCCGATATCGATATGGATTATGCCGACAATCGTCGCGACGAGATGCTGGAATACGCTAAGCAAAAATACGGTTATGAGAAAGTTGCTCAGATTGGTACGTTTGGCACGATGATGGCTCGCGGCTCGGTACGCGATGTGGCGCGCGCATTGGGCTATCCATACACTACCGGCGATCGCATCGCTAAACTCATTCCTATGGGCAGCCAAGGTATGCCGATGACCATCGCTAAAGCTATGGAACTTGAGCCAGAATTGCAAAAAATTTATGACGATGAAACAGAGGTGCGAGAAATTATCGACACGGCGAAAAAAATCGAGGGGCGCGCTCGCCACATTTCCGTGCACGCTGCCGGTGTGGTGATGGCGCCTACCACCCTCACCGATTTCGTGCCACTGCAAATTGATCCTAAAAGTTCTGGCGACGGCAGCGGCGGAAAAATCATCACTCAATACGATATGTGGTCGGTTGAAGATGCTGGCCTGCTAAAATTCGACTTTCTCGGCATTCGCAACCTAGCTATCCTCGCTGACGCCGTCAAGTTGGCTAAAAAAATAGAAAACGCCGACGTCGATATTGAACACATTCCGCTCGATGATACAAAAACTTTCAAAATGCTCGCGCGCGGCGAGACGATTGGCCTCTTTCAGTTAAATGGCAGCGGTATGACGCGCTTTCTTAAAGAGCTGCGGCCGAGCACGATTCACGATATTAACGCAATGGTGGCTCTCTATCGCCCCGGACCGATGGAAGTAATCCCTCAATACATCGAGCGTAAACACAATCCCGCGCTTGTTACCTATCTTGACCCGCGCATGAAAGAGTATCTTGGTTTTTCGTACGGCTTGCTCGTGTATCAGGACGACGTATTGCTCACCGCCATCAAACTTGCCGGCTATTCGTGGTTGGAGGCTGATAAATTTCGCAAGGCGATGGGTAAAAAAATTCCTGAAGTCATGCAAGCCGAAAAAGACAAGCTCATGAAAGGCTTGCTCGAACACGGCATGAGTCCGCAAAAAGCCGAGACTCTCTGGAAATTGATTGAGCCGTTTGCCGCCTACGGTTTCAATAAGGCTCACGCCGCGAGCTACGGTCGCGTGGCCTATCAAACCGCGTATATGAAAGCGAATTTTCCGGCGGTGTATATGTGTGCCGTGCTCACCGCCGAAAGCGGCAATATTGAAACCATTGCGGAAACTATCGCCGAATGCATACGAATGAAAATTCCCGTGCTCCCGCCGGATATTAACGAAAGTTTTGGCGGCTTTACGGTTATTAAAAATTACCAAGGCGCTGCTGGCGCTGACGCCATTCGTTTCGGCCTCTACACTATTAAAAATGTTGGTGAAGGAATCGCTGACGCTATCATTGCTGAACGCAAAGCGGGTGGCACCTTTCAATCGCTTACTGATTTCTTAACACGAGTTAAAGATCGCAACCTCAACCGCAAGTCGCTCGAGGCGCTTATCAAAGCTGGTGCTCTTGATGAGTTGCCGCTCGATGAAACGCAAAAATGCGAACGCGGTCAACTGCTCGGTAATATCGATGATCTGCTCGCTTATAGCAAAGAAGCAGCCGCAGCGGGCAACGGCGAAGATTCGCTCTTCACATTAATGAGTGACACGTCCAGTGTGCCAACGCTCCGCCTCAAGCCTGCCGCCATCGCCAACCCCACCGAGCGACTCGCTTGGGAAAAAGAATTGCTCGGCCTTTATGTTTCGGGTCACCCACTCGACGCACACCGCGAAAAACTTGAAGCAAAACAAAAAGACGGCACCACCTCGCCCATCGCTCGCCTTAAAGAAATGCCGGAGGGCGCCTCTATCGTCGCCTACGGTCTGCTGGAAGAGGTGAAGCAATTTTCAACAAAGAAAAATGAAAAAATGCTCTTCATAAAAATCGCTGACTACACCGGCTCTATGGAAGGTGTGGTGTTTCCTAAAACCCTTAAGCAATACCCCGAGTTATTTATGCCCGATGCCTGTATCGCCGTTAAAGGGCGCCTCTCTAAACGCAATGATGCGCCGAGCATTGTTATAGAAAAAGCCAAAGCACTGTAAACCGCGACACTTTCAAAGCGCAAGTAAAGCTGCTATGATGGAGAGTAATTCTAGAAATTAATCTTATGAAAAACGCCGAAAATTCTCGCGGTCTCGAGCCCCAACGCCATTCGCTTGCCCACCTGCTTGCCGCGGCTGTACTTGAGCTCTATCCTGATGCAGAACCCACTCTTGGCCCTGCTATCGACACCGGCTTCTATTACGATTTTAAATTCAGCGCCCCTATTTCTGATAAAGATTTACCGGCGATTGAGAAAAAGATGCGCGAGCTTTTGCCAACCTGGAAAGAGTTTAGGGGTAAGAAAGTGAGCGAGGCAGAAGCGAAAAAAAATTTCTCGGCTAATCCTTTCAAACTAGAATTAATTGACGAGATTGTCGGCAAAAAAGAAGAAATTACCCTCTACACCGCCGGCAATTTTACCGACCTCTGTCGCGGTGGCCACAGTGAAAATCCCGCGCGCGATATTCCCGCTGACAGCTTTACTCTTGACCGCATCGCTGGCGCCTATTGGCGCGGTGATGAAAAAAATCCGATGCTCACCCGCATCTACGGCCTCGCTTTTGAAAATAAAAAAATGCTCGATGCCTACCTCGCCGAGCGTTCCGAAGCCGAAAAGCGAGATCACAAAAAGCTCGGTAAAGAACTCGGCCTTTTTGTTTTTTCCCCACTCGTTGGCCCAGGCCTGCCACTGTGGACCCCCAAGGGCACGCTCATCCGCGAACTTTTGAATGATTACGTGTGGGAACTGCGCCGCGCCCGCGGTTATACGAAAGTGACGATTCCTCACATCACCAAAAAAGATCTCTACGAAACCTCGGGTCACTGGAAAAAATTCAGCGAGGAACTTTTCAAAATCACCACCCGCGAAAAGAAGCTCTATGCCCTGAAGCCCATGAACTGTCCGCACCATACCCAGATTTTTGCCGCCGCCCCGCACAGCTATCGCGATATGCCCCAGCGTTATTGCGAAACCACTATGGTCTATCGCGATGAACAATCTGGTGAGCTGTCCGGCTTGTCGCGCGTACTCTCGATTACCCAAGACGACGCCCATGTTTTTTGTCGAAAAAATCAGATCGAGCAGGAAGTGTTTGCGATTTGGGATATTATCGACACCTTCTATCACACCCTCAACTTTAAAAATCTACACATTCGCTTGTCGCGCCACGACCCTGAACATTTTGAAAAACATCTTGGCACTCCTGAAATTTGGCAAGACGCTGAAGCTCAACTTACCGCCCTTATAAAAAAGCGCGGCGTCACTGATTTTATCGACGGCAAAGGTGAAGCGGCAATGTATGGACCAAAAATCGACTTCATAGCCACCGATTCTCTGGGTCGCACCTTACAGGTGGCTACCATTCAGCTCGACTTTAATATGCCGCAAAATTTTGGCCTCACCTACATTAACGAAGAGGGCAAGAAAGACGACGTAGTGATGATTCACTGCGCTATTATGGGTTCGATTGAGCGCTTTATGGCCACGCTCATTGAGCACACCGCCGGCGCCTTTCCACTCTGGCTTTCGCCGGTGCAAGCGCGCATTTTTCCCATCGGCCAAGCTCATCAAGCGTTCGCGCAAAAAATTCACGACGAACTGCAGGCGGCTGGAATTCGTGCGACGCTCGACCTTTCCGACGAATCACTTGGTAAAAAAATTCGCGCGGCAAAAGTAGAAAAAATTCCTTATTGGCTTGTTGTGGGTGACAAAGAAATTGCCGCCCAAGAAGCTACTCTTGAAAGTCGTGATCACGGCCAAGTCGGTAGCTCGCCTGTTAAAGAAATTATTGAGCGCCTTGCGACGGAAAATAAAAATCGAACATAAAAAAACAGACGCCGCGGGGCGTCTGTTTTTTTAGATTACTTTATAGAGCTTGTCGTAACTGGTTGACGTGATCGGTGAGGAAGTTTCCACTTGAAATTCTCACCGAAGAAGTTTGTAGTGGCGCTACCACGCTGCGAGGAGTAGGAGCATTTTCCACACCAAGTGCAGCCAATCGCGCAGCCCGACGACGCTTCATAACTATCCAGGCTACTAAGATACTCCAGAACGCCAAGAAGGCCAAGAAGAGACTAACTCGAGTAACGCTACCCGCACCCGTATACGGCACTTGATTGAGGTAGACGCGATTGCCGGTCGGAGGCACTGTCGGAGGCGTCGTATAAATCGGCGCGGCCGGAGCAATAGCAGTTACATAGCTAGAACAGCTTGCCGTAACAGTCTGACCATTTTGGTAGACCGTGACGGTCGCTACTTTTTGGCCGGGCGTAATGTACGTCTTAGAAATAAGCGTACTAGAATTTGCTAACAAACCATCAGTACCCGTCCAACTCACCGAGTAATTATTATTGTAGTACCCATACCCACCTGACACATACGCTCGCCACGTAATCGTTGAACCAATTGGCGCAACTGCTGGGATCGCCTGACAGACAACTTGCAGCGGAGCCGTTTGCACAACCTGCACTACTGGCGGAGGTGTGTATATCGGAGCAGGAGCATACACTACAGGAGGAGGAGTGTAGGTCGGCGGAGGTGTGTAGGTTGGAGGTGGTGTATAGGTTGGCGGTGGAGCATACACAGGAGTAGGAGCATAGGCCACAGGAATAGGCGTATAAACTGGAGGAGGAACATAGATAGGCGGTGGAGCATATACTATTGGCGGCACAGGGTTATCACAACCACAATTATAGTTTCCACCATTATACCAACCGTCTGCAGATACTTTATGAGAAGCTATAGCGAAACTACCACCCACTACAAGGCTCAAAGAAACGGCCATAAATATGAATTTTTTAGTCATGGTAGTTTTTAAAATTAAACTCCTAAAATACCCGATCTTTAACTGTCGGACTTATTGTACCATATGTAAAATAATTGTCAACTACGCCCCTTGGCCCGTAATAGGTTGGGAATTTGTAAATGCAGCGTGCACTATATAGCGCTGTTCTTTAGCACCGAAAACATTGCAGGTAGAAATAATAAGTTCGTTATTATTTGCTGAAATAGTAACGTAGGCAGTCGTACTATTAACAAGTGAGAGTGATTGCACGGTATAAAAATACCGTCGCGTTGCTGAATCAACTTCTATAGTTGCGCCTGTTTTAATTGTTCGGAGACCGTTGAATGTTTTATACGCCGGATTAATTGCCGGCAAGCCGGTGTTGTGACCAAAAAGAAATACTGTCCCCTGCCCGAGCACGCCCGATGTTGGGTAGCGTATTGCTCCCCGCAAAAGATCTTGGTCGAGTGAAGCAACGTCAGTTGTCACCGGATTTAAAATGACACTATTTACGCCAATTGAAGGAATACGAATCCATTGCGGTAGATTCGGACTGGAAAGAAAGCCGTCGACAACCGGGCCCGCATTTGATCCTGAGGATGCCTGCGGTGTACTCGTACTCACGATAGGTGTCTCCACAAAAAATTTAAACGAATTAGGGACGGCACCTACTGCATAGAGAGCAATAAACGTCACCACAAATACTACAAGGACAATAAGAATAAACTGAACAATATTAAATATCAAGCGTGGCTTTTTGGGCATTAGATTGAATGAAGGATTTACGCGCCGGAACATCGGTGCCCATTAACACGTCAAATACTTTGTCAGCATCTTGGGCATCGTTTACCGTTACTTTTTTAAGCACCCGATTGTTTGTATCCATAGTTGTTTCTTTCAGCTCTTCCGCATTCATTTCACCAAGACCTTTGTATCGCTGAATAGAAACTTTATTTTTTCGTTTTGTTACCTCTACTTCCTCCTCTTGATCGTTGGTTGCCGCATCTTCATTTGTTTCAACTTCTTCTATGTCGACAATATTGGTACTACCAACAAGTTTTGTCTTCTCATCATCAGAGTACGCGTAAAAAATTTCTTTGCCTTTTTTGATTTTATAGAGTGGTGGTTGGGCAATATAGATGTGACCATTATCAACAAGTGCACGAAAATGACGATAGAAAAGCGTAAGTAGCAGCGTACGAATGTGTGCGCCGTCAACGTCAGCATCAGTAGCAATAATAATTTTATGGTAACGCAGTTTTGCAAGATCAAATGTATCACCGATGGCGGTACCGAGTGCAATAACCAGAGCTTTAATTTCGGCCGAATCGAGCATGCGGTCTAAACGAGCTCGTTCCACATTGAGAATTTTACCGCGCAACGGGAGCACCGCTTGGATTCGGCGGTCGCGTCCCTGCTTAGCAGTACCACCAGCCGAATCACCTTCCACAATAAAAAGTTCTGATTCGCTTGCGTCTTTGCTTTGACAGTCAGCAAGTTTACCGGGCAGTGCAAAGCCCTCGAGCGCCCCCTTGCGTAATACAGAATCTTTAGCAGCTTTAGCGGCTTTACGAGCTTTCAGAGCAAGAATCACCTTGCCAACAATTGCTCGCGCATCGTCGGGATTTTCCTCTAAAAAGGCATCAAAGGCTTCACCAAAAACGCTTTCTACAATACCACGAGCCTCGACGGTGCCGAGCTTTGCTTTTGTCTGTCCCTCAAATTGGATTTCGCGAATCTTCACGGAAATAACCGCGGTCAAACCCTCCAACACATCCTCGCCGGTAAAATTATCTTCTGATTCTTTAATGAGATTGTTTTTGCGCGCGTAGTTATTGAGCGTACGAGTAAGCGCGGTTTTGAAACCAGTTATATGCGTGCCACCCTCACTGTTGTAGATATTATTAGCAAACGGTAAGACTCTTGAGGTGATGTCGTCGACATACTGCAGAGCAATTTCTGCTGATTCATATTCATTGGTCTTTTTTTCAATGTAAAAAATATTCTTGTGGACTGGCTTCAACATTTGATTTTGAAATTTAACCAGTGATCGTAAGCCACCCTCAAAATAAAATGAGTGGGACGGTGCATCCACACCACAATCTCGGAAATAAAATACTCCATTGAGATCAGGAATGGTAGCGGCATCTCGAGCATCAATCACGCTAATTCGTAGACCCTTAACCAGGTACGCCTGCTGACGCATGTGATTTACTAATCGATTGAAATCAAATATTTGACTACCAAAAATTTCTGCGTCGGGAGCAAAGGTAATGATAGTACCAGTTCGGGAAGAGGTTGCTATTTTTTTTACGGCTCCCTTCTTTTTACCGCGAGAATATTCTTGCGCATACACTCCGCCATCGCGATAGATTTCTGCGCGACACCAACTAGAAAGAGCGTTAACGACCGAGGCACCGACGCCGTGCAAACCGCCAGAAACTTTGTAGCCCTCGCCGCCGAATTTTCCGCCGGCGTGCAGGGTGGTCATAATAGTTTCCAGCGCCGATACTTTCGTTTGTTTGTGCATATCAACCGGAATACCGCGGCCGTTATCAACTACTCGCACCCGCTCGAGACCGCCGTCCACCGCCGGTAAAAGCGTAATTTCAATATCATTCGCAAAACCACCCATCGCTTCGTCGCGTGAGTTGTCAAAAATCTCGGTCACCAAGTGATGAAAACCGTCTGGCCCCGTGGTGCCAATATACATACCCGGGCGCTTACGCACCGGCTCAAGCCCTTCCAACACTTGAATATCTTCAGCACTATAGCGAGACTCTTTTTTATCCTTAGTTTCAGCCATTTTTTAGATTAAGAAATTATCGAGCGCTCGCCGAAGCAAGCGCTTTTATAGCTTATATTCTAGCACAAAGGACCTAGAAAAGACAGAGATTTTAGCGCAAGATCGCCTTGAATTCCTGCTCAGTTTTCTTTCTAATTCCCTCGTGAATATCGTTCACTTCGCTGTTAGTAAGCGTCCGCTCCAACGAGCGGTACACTATACGAAATGTATACGACACTTTACCCGCTCCAAATTTCTGCTCATTTTTAAAGGTATCAATGAGTTGCACTTCCTCTATTAAATTACCAGCAATGTCACGCACAATTTCATAGTAATTATTCAAGCTAATGCTCGCGTCAATCACAAAAGAGATATCGCGGACCACCGCCGGATATTTACTCACCTCTTTGAACGTGCTGTTGATATCTTTGAATTGACTCGTGATGCGTGGGTCGTCCGACCATAAAATTCTAATGTCGGGAATACCCATCTTGATCATTGCCAGTCGGTCACCGAAACCGAACGCCCAGCCGTTATACATCTCGGGATCAAGTCCAAAATTTCTCAAAACTTGAGGGTGCACCAAGCCAGCGCCGTTGACCTCAAGCCAATCGCCGTTGAATTTTATATCCATTTCAACGGACGGATCAGTAAAGGGAAAGGTGTCCGTCAAAAATTGATATTCGATATCGGTGCCGAAAATACTTTTTGCTAAATCAACCTGCACATCCTCTAAATCTTTTTGGGTAATGGTTTTTTTCGATCGCTTGCACACATAGAGGCCGTCTATTTGATGAAATGCTGGATAGTGATTTCGGTCAATTTCATCTTTTCGAAACACAATACCAGTTGAGAGAGCTTTTATTTCGCCTTCCCTTTCCAACTTCTCAAGAATTTCCTTATCTTTCAAATAAAATGACCACATCACCGTCGCTTGCGTTCGCAACACATGATTTTGATCAACATAATACGTATCCGTTTCTCGCCGACTTGGATGATCCGCCGGCGCATTCAAAAGATCAAAATTTTGCTCAACGGTCACAATCCTTGGAAAATCTACTAGATCAAAATCTTTAAATCGCGGTAACGCTTTGATTTGATCAAACAAAATTTTTACTGGCGAATGTTCTTTTTTGGTCAAATCAGGAAGACGGAGCAGTCGCTTGATTCTCTCAGCCTTCACATCGCTGCGTTTTTCCAATGCCGCAATAAGTGCCTGTTCCTCCGGGTCATTAATAACGATATTTTTCATAGTACGGCTGATTATAGCCCAAAATGCCTTATTTTGCTATACTAAAAAGCACCTTTATGAACACCGTGCAGACCGTTATTCTTTATGTGTTTCTCTTTGTCGGCCTTTATTTTCAAACGTTTATTTTGGGCACGTATCTCGTCAATCGCCGAAAAATCCGGGCGCGCACTCGCGCGCATGCTGCTGCAGACGAACGCAGCTACCCGTCAGTTACTATCGCCGTGCCCTGTTACAACGAAGAAGCGACTGTTGGTAAAACTATTGAATCGCTCTTGCGACTAGAATACCCTGCCGGAAAATTACGCGTGAGCGTTATCGATGATGGTTCACAAGACAACACCTGGCAGGTAATTCAAAAATATCAAGAACGTTACCCCGGCATCGTCGCCGCTCACCGAAAAGAAAATGGCGGCAAATACACCGCTCTCAATTACGCCATCCAACACACCACCACCGACATCATCGGCTGCCTCGACGCTGATTCATTTGTTGAACCAAATGCGCTCAAGCGAATGATTCCCTATTTTGGCGATTGGCAAACGTCTTTAGGCACCCGCCCACATATGACCGCCGCGGTCACACCGGCTATGAAGATTTATCGTCCACGCACGTTCGCTCAGGTTGTGCAGCGCGTTGAATATCTTATCGGTATTTTTATCCGAAAAGTGCAGTCGCTCATTGGCGCTATTTACGTGACGCCTGGGCCGTTTTCCCTTTTTCGCCGCGACCTTTTTACCCACATCGGCCTCTTTCGTCACGCGCACAATACCGAGGATATGGAGATGGCCTTCCGCATTCAGTCGAAACACCTGCACATTGAAAACGCTCACGACGCCGTTGTATACACCACCGGCCCCGACACAGTGAAGAAATTATACAAGCAGCGCGTTCGCTGGACCTCGGGTTTCCTCATGAATTTGCGCGACTATCACTGGATTTTATTGCGCCCGCGCTATGGCAACATGGCGATGTTTACCGCGCCGCTTGGCTTGGCACTCATCTTGAGCGCGGTTATTTCTGTCGCACTATTACTCTATCGTTTCGGCGTTATGGTGTGGCAGTGGTCAGTGCGTCTAGAAACAATTGGCTTCACCTTTTCTCCGTGGCACTGGAATTGGTTTTTTGTCAGCACTCCCGCATATCTCCTCCTCACTGTTTTAATTTATGCACTTATGATTGGCATCGTCATTGAGGCGCACGCTCTTTCCGGTGAGCGTTCGCGCTTCTCGCCTTCGATCTTCCTATACTTTTTCACCTTTCCCCTTATGGCACCGTTTTGGCTCATAAAATCTGTCTACAACGCCGCTCGCTCTCGCACCCCCAGCTGGCAACGTGAGCGAGCCGTGGCCCCATCCACCTCTCGCACCGCGCTCTAGCTAGCATGCACACAGCACGAAATGAAACGTATCCCCATTAAACTCTATATCGCTGCACTCATTATCACTATTGTGATTTTTGCTGGCGCGTGGCTCATCAGCACCTACATCAATATCCAAAAAACTGCCGCGGTCAAAAACGAGGAGGACGCCATTGCCACCCAAATTCTCGCATTGCAAGCACGAACCGATATCTTGACCGCCAATCTCAACGCCTCACTCTGCGCGTCCACCACCAGCGCCGGCGCATCAGCCACCACGACTGCTGCAAGCATCGCCGCTAGCCTCAATGATCTGCAGAGTAAACTCTCCTTTTTACAAGGCCAGCTCGGCCCCGATAATCCCGATCTCTTCCGCCTCGAGCGCTATTATTCGCTCATGGAAATTAAAGATTACAATTTAGAACAGACCATCACCCATCACTGCAAAATCCCCAACAGCACGACGCGTCCATTTATTTTATATTTCTATCCCACCGGCACCTGCGCCCAATGCGTCGGTCAGGGTTACATTTTGCAAGCCATCAAGCAGCAGTATCCCGGCGCTCACATTTACTCCTTTAATTACAATGACGATTGGGTAGCCGTGCAAAGTCTTATCGCGCTTCCCCCTATTCCCGCCACCACCACACCGCCCTTCCTCATCGTCAACGGCGTCGTCTATCCGCCGTTTGCTAACCTGAGCAATATGGAAGCAGCGATAAAAAATCTTGATTAAAAACTTTTTAGAGACTGTTTAATTTTTTTACTATCAGTTTTTACTACTTTTACCACACTACCAGTACGTGTGATTGTAGTTGTAGTTATAATTGTAATGATTGTTGTAGTTGTAGTAGTGGTTATAGTTATAGTTGTAATTGTAGTAGTGATTGTAGGATGAAGAACAATTCCACGAACAAGATGGATACGTATAATACATTGGCGTATAGTAATAGCCGCCGTAATAATGGTAGCCATTATAGTAATGGTAGCCATTATAATTTTGATAACCACCATAATAACCCCACGCTAAAATATGTCCCGCAGGTACAGCAAAAGTACCCGCTACCAAACCTGCTACAGCTATTAAAAATAAGGCTTTTTTAAACATAATTCTTAATAAAATTACCCCACACACTCATAATGACAGTGGCGTAGAAACTTTATAACACCTATACAAATAGGAAAAAATAGCCTAATAAATCCTACAATAACGACTTAATTTCACTATGCAAATAGACTTGCTATAAGTGTGACGTTCAACATCTGCGCTAACTAACCAAACGCCTTTCGTGCTACGCACGAGTTGGCGGGCCGTGTACGACAGTATTAGAACGGAATTGGAGAGATTATAACAAAAAAACATTAGTTACAAAACTGAGCCGATCTATTTTACAATCACTACGCTACCATCAGAAAGTTTCTTAAATAGAATGTATTTCTTGTCCAGCTTAAGCCGGACAAAACCATGTTCCTGAATCTGCCCTCCATCAATGCGATCTATTGCCCCATATTTTTCTTTGAGGTCGGCAGCCTTCTCAAGAGCATCTCTTTCTTCAGCAATAATTTTTTTGTCCTGTTCGTTAAAAGAAATATCGAGCTGTTTATTACTTATCTTAAATTGAGAGATAATTTTACGAGAATCCTTAAGACGCGCTTCTTTCGGAACAAGTTTAAGACCATCCCAGTCTTCACGAAACATATTCCTGATGATTTCGTCAATACTCTGATCAATGCCTTCGACTTTCTGAAGAGTTATTACACGAGAATGATAGGAATTACCTACCTGTACTTCATCTGAATATTCGTCCACGACTCGTAAACCAAATAATTCACTAAATTCTTTAAATTTTTGATAATTCTTAAAGTCTAACGAGTACGGCATGTTTAGAACCAGTTTGCCACCCGTTTTTAACACCCTGGCCGCCTCCTTGAGAACCCGGATACGTTCATATTCACCTCGACTGGGTACAAACTTTGTATATTGTAATGCCAAAGACAGGTTTGTATAATCAAAACTACCATCCGGAAAAGGCATTTTAGTAAAACTGCCCACTACCGTCGTGCCTTCCTCTGAATCTTTGAAGTGTGCGGGATTAATGTCCAGACTCGTTATGTTTTTCTGTAAACCTTCGCCCGAATGTTTCTTGAGCATTTCAGGACCTGAGGCAATATCCAGAATTTTAGGATTTTCAATTCCATCTTGTCGCCCAAGAGCACTGATGACTGTTGCGGATACTCGACTTGCGTTCGACTGATAACTTCGGCTACCCAGGTTAAGGTAGCATTCCGCATACTCTTCACCATGTCGCTGCAGGAATTCCGTAAAATTCTTTTCACCTATTTCCTTCACTGAGGCAAAAATCCTATTGAGCTTATCAAAAGAAGAAAAATAATACTGGGCCAATTCAGGATTAACATCCAGATCTGTATTATCACCTCTTTCACTAGCTTTCAGCAGCTCTGCTTCCAGCTCGGTAATAGGAATGCCTTTAAGCAACTTTTCTATTGCTTTATTTTTTACTTCAACGTAGTGATGTATACCTTGTTCAAGCGTGCCTTCTGTAACAAAAATGTCAGCTTGAATATCTTTAGTGACGCCCGGCCGATATACACGTGCAAGCTGTTGCTCATAGGCTGCTTTTGTCCACGGTTCATTATAAAAGAAAACTCTTTCAGCGCCTGAATAATCAACTCCCACATCAGCAGTATTACCACTTACTGCCAAAAGCAGTCTTTGGGACGAATTGTTGAGTTCTTCTTGAATAGACTGACGTTCTTCTGGAGAAGTGTTGCCATGAATGGCTCGCACTATTACACCCGGAGGCAGAGCAAGCTGACTTAAGACAGAATTTTCGCCCCTCAATACACCCTCAATATAATCATTCACAAACAAAATTACTTTATTATTTGTTTCGAACGCTTTAGATATTTCTGCTTGTGTTTTTTCAATTTTTGCTTCTGGCACACCGGGGGTGATGTCTAGCAAGCGATGATTGAGAAGAAATTGTCGAAGAATCTGAAGTTTTTGTGTGGGCGTGAGTTCGTCTTCTTCAAGAAGAACTTGATAAATATCTTCTTCTTGGCGACTTAACGGAATAGAAATGGTAGCCTCTGTAAGGTTTGGCATTTCTACGTGTTCAGCCAAGCCTTTCATCTGCATGTGCGGTATGAGCAAAGAACGTATATTGACAATACTGCCATTCAAAATGGCGCTTACGAGACGCTTACTATCTTCCTGGGCAAAACGGTCGGGATGCAAAAGTTTAAGCAGCATTGCAACATCTTCAACTTTATTTGGCACAGGTGTACCCGAAAGCATTACTAAGTACTTATCATCTCCTTCTATTTTTTCGGCTAGGTTTAGTAGATGATTTGCTCGCTTACCATCACGAACATTTTTAAGTTTATGGACTTCATCTACAATAAGCATTCCGTAATCAAGTTTTTGAAGCTCCTCAGCGTTCGCATCATTCAAACGTTCTTGTGAAATAAGAATGTAATCATAGCCATCGTTAAGACGCATAAGATCGTCAGAGCTACGTATAGTAAGCACCCTCGGTGCTTGGCCGGGCTTAAAATAGCCTAGCTGTCGACCATCATCACCAACAGTATCAGAAAGATATTTTTCCCATGTAGCAACAACATTACTAGGAACTACAGCAAGAGCGGTTTTTACTCCCAATGATTCTTTAGCAAGAATAACGGAAGCGCTTTTACCTACCCCCATTTCGTCAGCAATAAGAAGACGTTTCTTATCTTTGATTTCCTGCCGATTAATTTGCTGATAAATGTCGGGGAACGGCCTATCAGCGCTTAGGGATTCAATGATCCTTGTCGGTTTCACCCACGAACCTGTAACTGATTGATAATATTCCCTGACTTCTGCTACTACTTGATTGAGGTCGAGGTTTTGGTTATTCGCTGTCCTTGAAGTTAAATCGTCAAAATACAATTGAAATATCTCAAGATCATCCCTAAGAGGCGATTGCTTTTTTTCAAGCAAATAAAAATTGAGACAATCACCCTTTATAACCTCGGCAAGACCGCGTCTTAGGTTTTCCTGTTTTAAGGACGGTAGGTTTTTCTCGAGAGCATCTACTGAAAATGGTATAGCAGTTAACAGGTAGTTACCAAGATATTCTGTTAATTTCCCCTTAACATGGTCTACCGGAAGATCCCTAAACTCTGGATGCAAGACATAGAGTATATCTAGAAAGTTAGAAGGACCGAAGAGTCCGAGCATTTCACGGAATTTGCGACCTTCCTCCTTTTCAGGGTTTGCAAGGAGACCTGTTAACTTGTTCTCAAGCTCACTTTTCCCTTTAGTATGCTGTTCAAGAGACTGTTTGAGTTGCAATATGGTCTCTGGTGAGTAAAAGGTGCACACAACACCTCGATCATTCCTGAGTTCTTTGATCACGACACTGTCAGGATTTAACGCTGCCTGTCTTTCGACTAAACGCCGGAGAGTATCCTGGGAGACACTAAATTGCTCTGAGAGCTCGCCAAGAATTTTCCAGTCTTTAGGTGCACGGGGATGTTTTGCCACCTCGTTTTTTAACCATTCTACAACTACCGGTGGATAATATTTCCACATCTTTCCCCTTGGATTTCTACGTCTCTTAGGGAGCTGGGGGTCCGTGCTTTGTGTCTGGTATTTTTTTATTAACGAATTTATAGTCGTCCACGATATTCCGAGAACTTCCTGAAGATCGCTTACTGTTAACCATCCTTCTTGAGCCATATTGCTTTTTAAGCCTTCAATTACCGTTCGACAATAATCAACAACAGCTGGTGAATAATGAACAACGGGTCTAGTAACAATACTTCCTGTCTTCCAAGAAGTTGTCGCAGGATATTTTTTCTTACTACCTTCCTCAGAATGAGTCTGAAAATATTCTTTGATGGTTTTTGTTACTATGTCTCTGCTTACTTTTAACTCACTTGCAATATCACTGACCATCTTCCAGTCTTCTGGCGCGGAAGGTTCTGGTTCTTTCTCTTTATTGCGACTTTCTAAAGAAGCAGCCAGTGTAGCCGCGACATATTCTTGGATAACGGGCGAGAAAACATTAAGAACCAGCCCCCTATCACTCTTTGCTTTTTTAACATCCTTCGAATTAGGGTGGGTTGCTAGGTAGCTATCGATAATTCTTTGGACGGTCGCATCGACAACATTGAGTCTTTTAGCGAGTTTGTTTCTATTTATCCATCCTTCAGGGGTGTCTTCGTACCGTTGTAATTCTTGATGTATATACGCAGCTACCTGCGGTGAATAATGCTCATATACTTGATTGCGCCCATTTCGAAACATACCCTTATGTTCTTCCTGGGAATGTTGCATGGAATACTCTTTTAAAAATTTATCTAGGCGTGCGAAATCAACACCCTCTTCAGAGGCCATTTGCATCTGGGTCTTCCAATTCTGAGGTGCGGCCGGGTATTTATCAAACTCTTTTTTTAGCAACTCAGCAAATAGAGGTGAATAAAATAACCGCCTATGCCCCTTCTCTTCTTTGTATGTACCGGTTTCTGTCTGAGCAATCTTCGGAAAATCTTTAGAATAAGCATTCACTAATTTGACAACAGTAGGAGCAGAAATACCCAGCTTTTCAACAAGAATTGGGAATGGTACCCAGTTACTAGGTGGCAACGATACTCGTAACTTTTCCTCAAGATACGATTGCACCTTGGGAGAATAGTAGACAGTAACAAAGCCAGTTTCTTTTTTCTTAGCTGTTTCGATGTCCTCTGATTTCGCCTCAGGATGCAGGTCCAAATACTCCTGCACTAATCTATCAATCACATCGGTCCCCGTACGAAAAGTATCCGACAATTCTCGCCTGTTTTTCCAATCTGCGCGGGCATATTCATGCTTTATAACTTCCTTACCAATTAGTTGCCCACTCGTAGGAGAAAGTTCCAGACTTTTTTTATCTATCTCCTTGTCTTGTTCAACCTGGGATACTTCATCTTTTAGATTATCTGCTGAAGAAGGTTTTTCTGGAGATTCCATATTTTACATTATACACATACAGGCCCTGGTCTGCGTAACCCGCTATCAGTCTATCCAGAGTTAAAAAGTCATTGGCTTGACACCTTTCGTGCTACGCACGAGCTGGCGGGCTGTCTGGAACAGTGTGGTAATATGTGAATAAATCTTATTATAAGAGTATATCACGGTAAATGCGGTTCCAGCCGCTTTCTAGTAACGCCTCGCTGCGGGCCCACCCCGACTCGAACGGGGAACTACGGTTTTGGAGACCGCTGTTTTACCATTGAAACTATAGGCCCAGACTGAACAGAATTCATAGTACCAGAGAAGGGCGGTTTTGAAAAACTTGCTTTTTTATTTTTCGTTTTTCTTTTTGTCGCGCTTGAGATATTTTGTGCCGAGTGCGGCGAGTTTTTCGGGTAAGTAGCTTTCCGCGCTGTATTTCTCGTAACCCGCGTGGTAGCCAAGCTCCTCCATAAGCTTAGTGGGTGCGTTGTGTAAGCGCAGCGGCACCGGCAAGTTGCCATACTTTTTAACGTCAGCTTGGGCGGCTTGCAGGGCATCATAAGAGCGGCGATCTTTTGGCGCGCCAGCCAGATATGAGACACCATGGGCAAGATTAATAGCGCACTCGGGCAAGCCGATAGTTTCCACCGCGCGAAATACGTCGTTAGCCACCACGAGCGCCGTGGGCTGAGCTAAGCCGATATCTTCCGAAGCAAACACCACCATCCGCCGAGCGATAAATTTCGGATCTTCGCCGGCGTCGAGCATGCGAGCGAGATAATAGAGCGCGGCATCGGCGTCGCTCGCCCGCATACTTTTTATAAACGCACTGATCACGTTGTAGTGTTCTTCACCCTTTTTATCGAAACGTAAAAATTTACTCTGAATGGTTTCTTTGAGCGCTTCAAGAGAAAGTGTCGCGCCGTAGAGCTGGTGAGCGTTTTCCAAAACGGTGATAGCTTGGCGAGCATCGCCGTTAGCCATACCGGCAAGCCAGTCGCGCGCGGCCTTGTCGATTTTCACTTTTAAATTTTTCGCGGCACGGGTGATAATTTTCTCCATCTCCGCCTCCGAAAATTCATTGAGCACGAAAACGCGACAGCGCGAGAGAAGCGCGGGAATAACTTCGAAGCTTGGATTCTCAGTGGTCGCGCCAACCAGCGTGAGCCGTCCGCTCTCCACGTACGGTAAAAGAAAATCCTGCTGAGCTTTATTAAAACGATGAATTTCGTCGAGAAAAAGAACTTTTGGCCGCTGATCCAAAATACTACGGTCTTCGACAATGGTCCGCACATCCTCCTTACCCGCCGACACTGCTGAAAGTTCGTAGAGATGAGCATCAAGCGCATTGGCGTAGATCCGTGCCAACGTCGTCTTCCCTGTCCCTGGCGGCCCCCACAAAATAAAAGAAAAAAGATGCTGCTCGGTAATAGCAAGCGCCAGCGGTTTGCCCTTTCCTACTAAATGTTCCTGACCGACAAAGTCGGCTAGCTTGGCGGGTCTAATTTTAGAAGCGAGCGGCTCCATAGCGGCATCATAGAACGCCGCGGCCAAGAATACAATCGACTATTTCTTCGTCTCCTTGTGGGTGGTCTTTTTGCGGCACCAGGCACAGTACTTTTTGAGCTCGATTTTGCGCTCTACTTTGCGCTTATTTTTGCTGCTCCAGTAGTTGATGCGTTTGCAGGTTTGGCAGGCAAGTTTTATGAGTCGGTCTTGGGACATACGTGTAAAATTTGATTGTTAGAAAAAAATACTATATTTGAGCGAAAAAAGCAAGTTATGAGGTAACGGCAGCCGCTGGAACCTTGAGATCCGAAGCAAGAGCGCCACCATGAGAAAAATCTCGAAAAAGAGTTACCAATTTCTTAGCAACTGGTCCAACCCGGCCATCGCCAATAGTTTTTTCATCAATCTTCACCACCGGCACCACCTCTTTAAAGCTCGAACTGATGAGCGCTTCATCAGCAGTTGCCAATTCATCTACGGCCACATCTCGCTCTTCCACCGCTATGCCATTTTTCCGGGCTAAATCCAACACGACCTTGCGGGTAATGCCAAACAAAATGTCGTGGACCGGCGTTATGAGAGTGCCACTCTTCACGATAAAGAAATTGCTCGTGGCACATTCTGAAATTTTGCCATGCCAGGTAAACAGCACTTCGAGCGCACCGGCGGCTTTGCGGGCCGGCTGTATCATCACACCGGTAATATAATTGGCGGTTTTGTAGCCCGGATACTGACGCTGAAACTCGTGAGTAATAAGTTTGCAGCCTTGCGTGACCACGCTCGCCGGCACCGGCACAAATTCTTCGGCGAGAATATAAAAAACCGGTTTAGTACTATCGTATTCTATGCCAGCAATAGTTTTGCCGCCCGTGAGCACAAATTTTACATTCGTCTCTTTAAAACCATTGCGCTTGATGAGCTCGGCGATAGCAGTGATGATTTCAGTATCGTTCGCGGGCACCACAAGACGCATCGCCTCGGCCGATGCGCGAAATCGTCGCAAATGATCAGCCAACATAAAGGGCTTGCCACCGTACGTGGTCAACGCTTCATAAATCGCGTAGCCACGCATAAGACCAATATCGAGCACGTTCACGCTCGCCTCTTCGGTGGGTAAAATTTTTCCATTGAGCCAGCAGTAGGTCATCGAATTTTAATAGACTTGATTATAACTGCTTTTGCGACTAGAATACAAGCTTGTGTAGGTATAAACGCGCAGGTGGCAGAGTGGTCAATTGCACCTGACTGTAAATCAGGCGCCCTACGGGCTACGGGGGTTCAAATCCCTCCCTGCGCACCCAAACGTAGTATAATGAATAGAATGCAAAAACAGCCTTCAATCAAATTCCTCTTACGCGACAGTTACCTGGCCGTTATAAAAAATAGCGTCGGTACGCGAATGTATCGCAACTTTTACGCTCTCGTTGACGGTGTTAAAACTGACGTTGGCCGCGATGGCCAGCTTTCCTGCGCCTATTTTGTTTCCTCGGTACTCGCTGCCCTGGCATTAATAAAAAAATCGCACGCCACTGTCGGTTCCACTATCAAAGATCTTCAAGAAAGTGGCTGGCATGAGATACCGGGAGAAAGCGAGCCGCCCGTCGGCAGTGTCATTGTGTGGAAAAAAGTTGATTTCGGCGGCGGCGAAATGCACGGCCACATCGGTTTTTATATCGGTCACGACACCGCTATCAGCAATAGCGAAAAGACCGGCTGCCCCATCGAGCACCCGTGGCGCTCAGCGAAACACGATATTGAATATATTTTCTGGAACCCCACACTAGATACCGCTGATCTATCTTCAGGAGCTGCCCTCGCCACCACCGTAGCTTCAGTTGCTCGAGCCGCCAACACACAATAAATTGCGTGTAGTAATTTTATTTTTTTACGCTTTCCGGCGTAATCGTCGACAAGGTGGTATCGATAAGACTTTCTCGCAATAAGCTACCTCGTCTTCCCTTCTTCACATCAAAAACAAAATCGGATCCATCTTGAGAAGTGGGGTCTTTGAGACTAATTTTAACTGACCCGCCGCGCATCACCCCCTTAGAAATCATAAATGAAGCCACCGGCGTTAAAATTTTATTTTGAATGAGACGCTTGAGTGGGCGAGCACCGTATTGCGGATTGTACCCTTCGCGAGCAAGATAATCATATACTTCTGGCACAATATCGAGCGTAATTTCTTTAGCGGCTAGTCGCTCTTTCACGAGGTTAACTTGGATCTCAACAATTTTGCGAATCGCCTCGCGATTCAAAATGTCAAAAATAATTGTGTCGTCGATACGATTGAGAAATTCTGGGCGGAAAAACTCACGCAACGATTCCATCACCCGATCTTTAATTTGCTCGTAATCAGCACGGTCCGCAACAAAAGATTCTTGCTTTTTGCCAGCCGCGTTTCGATCAAGAGTGCCAAAACCAAACTTTTGCATTTTGTCGATATAATTTGCTCCGAGGTTTGAGGTCATAATGATAATAGTATTGCGAAAATTTACCCGGCGCCCCTTGGCATCGGTAAGCTGCCCATTATCTAATACTTGCAGTAATACATTGAACACTTCCGGGTGCGCTTTCTCTATTTCATCAAGCAAAATAACAGAATACGGACGATGGCGAATGAGCTCAGTAAAATTACCGCCTTCTTCATAGCCAACATAGCCGGCCGGCGCGCCAATTAGTTTCGACACCGAGTGTTTTTCCATAAATTCCGACATATCCAAGCGAATGAGTGCCTTCTCATCATCAAACATAAATTCAGCGAGCGCTTTGGTGAGCTCGGTTTTACCCACACCTGTTGGCCCCAAGAAAATAAATGAGCCGATAGGACGATTGGGATCACTGATGCCAGCGCGCGAACGTTTCACCGTGTCGGCAATTTTACGTACCGCATCGTCTTGCCCAACAATACGCTTTTTAAGTTCTTCTTCCATGCGACTGAGTTTTTCTGCTTCACCTTCAAGCATGCGCGTTACCGGGATACCCGTCCAGCGCGACACTACATCAGCCACATCTTCCTGAGTGATTTCCTCTTTGAGAATGCGACGCGAGCTTTGCAACTTCTTGAGACGCTTCAATTTCGTATCCATATTTTTCTCAAGCTGAGGAATTTTGCCATAGCGAATTTCCGCGGCCTTGGTGAGGTCGGCGTGCGCCTCGGCATTTTCCGCTTCAAGACGAGACGTCTCAAGCTCTTTTTTAATTCTCTTAATTTCGCCGAGTGTTTCCTTTTCATTTTTCCACTTCAGCTCTATTTCGGCCGTTTGCTCTTTTAGATTAGCAATCTCTTGATCAATGGTTTTTACTCGCTCTTTAGCGGTTTTGCCGGTTTCCTTTTTCAACGCCTCACGCTCGATTTCTAAACGCATAATTTTGGCGTGGGTCTCCTGCAAAACTGGCGGCATATCTTCGAGAGTTATTTTCAAAAAAGAAGCGGACTCGTCGATAAGATCCACGGCCTTGTCGGGCAAATAGCGATCAGTGATATAGCGCGATGAAAGATTAGCAGCCGCCACGATAGCGTCATCGGTAATGCGTACGCCGTGGTAAAGTTCATATTTTTCCTTCAAGCCACGCAAAATAGCAATGGTGTCCTCAAGCGACGGCTCGTTCACGTGCACTGGCTGGAAACGACGCGTGAGGGCAAGATCTTTCTCAATATGCTTTTGATATTCTTTAATGGTTGTTGCTCCGATCGCTCGAAGTTCACCGCGAGCCAGAGCGGGTTTTAACATGTTAGAGGCATCGAGCGCGCCCTCGGCACCACCCGCGCCCACAATGGTATGAATTTCATCGATAAACAAAATAACCTTGCCCGCCGAGCGTTCGATTTCCTTTAAAATATTTTTTAAACGCTCTTCAAATTCACCGCGGTACTTTGTACCGGCCACCAATGAACCAAGATCGAGCGACACAAGCTCTTTATCTTTAAGCGACTCGGGCACATCACCTTGAGCCATTCGTAATGCCAACCCTTCGGCAATAGCCGTTTTACCAACCCCAGCCTCACCAATTAAAATAGGATTATTTTTAGTGCGGCGCGAGAGAATTTGGATGATGCGGGTAATTTCATTATCGCGACCAATGACCGGATCAAGCTTATTTTCAGCAGCCATCTTAGTAAGCGAGCGCGTGTAGCGTGCCAGAGCTTTCGGCTTTTTAGGAGCGTGCACGTCAGTAACTTTATTCGCGCGCAATTCTTCAAGCACCTTTATCACCGCCTCGCGAGAAATTCGAAAACGAGCGAGGAGATCGCGCGCCGCGCCCGCAACATCAAGAACGGCAACAAACATATGCTCAGTAGAAATGAATTCATCGTTGAGCGATTTGGCCACGCGCTCTGAATCAGAAATGACTTGAGCTAAATCTGGCGTTAAATAAATTTGATATGAAGGATTGAGGGTCGAGCCGCTTTCTGGCCCCTCAATAGATTCCATCAACGAATCGGTTAATAAAATCGTATCAATCTCCAACTTATCGAGAATAGCATTTACCATGCTTTCTTCTTGCAAGATAAGGGCAGCCAATAGATGGAGCGGATTAACGTGGTTTTGGCCACGTTCAATGGCCAGCTCATGAGCTTTGCGAATAGCCTCTTTTGCTTTAGTAGTGAAATGATTAAGTGGTGGCATACTTTTTAGTAGAATTTAAATTATAGAACGTAAAGCTCTTAATGTCAAATCAAGGTCTTTCTTGGTGGTTCTTCGGCCAAAACTAAAGCGAATTGAGGAACTTTTACAATCTCGCCAAGCGGGCTGATGGGAAGAATCGGTAGCCGCCGCAGTATCAAGCGCCTCAATTACATACGAGTACGCGGCGGTAGAGAGATTGGTGCAAGCGCTACCGGCGGAACAGGCAATACCCAAAGCATCCAGACGCACCACCATAAGCTCTGCTTCTTCCCCACTCCTAACACATATAGTAACACTATTTGGTAAATATTTCTGACAATCATCACTAAATATAATTACGTTTTCGGGCCAAGTTTCTTTCAGAGTGTATATAAAATATTTTTGCAAAGCGCTTAAGCGAGTATACTCCCTTTCACGCAACTTTGTCGCAAGCGATAACGCAGCAGCGAAACCAATGATCGCCGGCACGTTTTCCGTACCCGCTCGCAATCCTCGCTCCTGCCCGCCACCAAGCGTGCGCGGCGCCAACGCTACTTGGTGTTTTACTGCCAACAAGCCAATACCCTTTGGACCGTAGATTTTTGCCGCATCAAGCGTCATCATATCGACGCCGTATTTTTGAAAAGAAACATCAAGATAATTAGGGGCCTGACTCGCATCGGTATGGAAATAGGGATATCCAAGATCACCAAGAGCGTGATTGTTATTGCCGCTGCTTTTTTTATATTCCGCGATCACCGTAGCAATACTATGGAGAGATTGGATAATGCCAATTTCGCTATTAGCTAATTGCACCGACACCAACACCGTTTCCGGCGTAAGCGCCCGAGCAATTGCTTGAGGGTCAACAACGCCAGCAGTATTAACGGGCAAATAGGTAACGCGTATCCCCCATTGCTCGGCCGCGTGACACGCTTCAAAAACAGCCGGGTGCTCAATTACCGTAGTAATAATGTGCGGCGTAGCGACACCCTTCTCACGCGCTTTTTGTATCACCCCGAGAATGGCCAAATTATCTGCTTCAGTGCCACTCGCCGTAAAAATAATTTCTTCGGAACGGATATTGAGCAATCGAGCAATACTTGTCCGCGCGGCATCTACGACTCGACGCGCAACCACACCCTCCTCATGAATAGATGACGGATTGGCAAAAATATCCGACGCATAAGGACGCATAGCATTTGCCACCCGCTTATCGAGCGGCGTAGCAGCAGCATAATCAAGATAAATTCTTCTGGATCGCTTCATACGCTCTATGGTACCGCATTTTTGCTAAAGATGCGTTTGTGTACTATATTATATGGTACTGGCGGTTCATAAAGATTTTAGAAGTTTTTTAAAGGAATTTTATTTTCCTTACACCTTCGCCACTTTTTCACTATGTTTAACGCTTTTTTTACCACAATAAGTCAACACATATTCACCGTCGCCGCTATCGTTATTAGCCTTCTACTCATTGCTATTCTACTTCGCCTCGGTTGGCTCTATCGACGAGTCAACCGCCTCCTCGCCATTGGCAATGTATTTCAACACGATATGAAGACACCAATTACCTCTATTGAAGAAGCTTTAGTTGCTGCCACCGCCGATCTCGCCGAGCTTAAAAAATTTACTACTGACATGCGACAGTATCTGACTACCGTAGAGCAGCGGTTAAAAAACAGTGTACAGAGTATTGGCACCGTTCGGTATAATCCCTTCAAAGGAACGGGCGACGGTGGCAACAATAGTTTTAGTGCGGCATTTTTAAATGAGCAAGGTGATGGTATTGTTATTACCAGCCTCTACACCCGCGACCGCATCAGCGTGTTTGGAAAACCAATTAGCCGCTTTACATCTGAACGTGAGCTCTCTGAAGAAGAGCGGGCAGCCATTACAACATGTCAACAAAAAATCATACAAAAATAAAAACCGCTTCCTCTACTGAGACTCGCACACCGCGACCACCAGTCGTAGCTGTACTTGGCCACGTTGATCACGGCAAATCAACTCTTTTAGATTATATTCGTCACACTAATATCGTCGACAGTGAAGCAGGCGGTATTACTCAGAAGGTTTCTGCCTATGAAGTTGAGCGAACTATTAACGGTACTACGCGCCGTATCACTTTTTTGGATACACCCGGACATGCAGCTTTCGCCGCTATTCGTTCTCGCGGTGCGCAAGTCGCCGATGTGGCTATTCTAGTTGTATCCGCCGAAGACGGTGTTCGTCCACAAACTATCGAAGCTCGTGATGCTATTCGCACTGCTGGCATTCCTTTTGTGGTTGCGATTAATAAAATAGATAAGGAAGGTGCAGATGTAGAGCGCACCAAGGCCAGCCTCGCCGAAAACGACATATATGTTGAAGGATACGGTGGTGATGTACCGTGGGTTGCTATTTCCGCAAAAACCGGCGAGGGCGTACCTGAACTACTCGATCTAGTTAATCTTGCCGCCGATATTGCCGAGCTTTCGGGCACGCCAACAAAACCAGCCGAGGGTGTAGTAATTGAATCTTCGGTAGATCATAAAAAAGGTATTGCCGCCACGCTCATTATTAAAGACGGCACAATTACTACTGGGACGGCCGTTGTGGCCGGTACCGCTTGGGCTCCCGTACGCCTTATGGAAAATGCTGCCGGCGCGGCAATCCGTCAGGCCACTTTCTCTAGTCCAGTGCGCCTTTTTGGCTGGAATACGCTACCGCCAGTTGGCACCCGTTTCCGTACACTTGCTTCAAAAAAAGAAGCTGAGGCCGCCATTGCCGAAGAGCAACATACCCACCCTACACCGCAGAAAAAAAATCAAACACATACTACCGCAGACGATAGCGACGATGCAACAACTGCCACGCTCCCCATTATTATCAAAGCTACCAATGTCGGTGGCTTAGAAGCACTGAAACACGAAATCGCTAAAATCAACCACGATCGACTCACTATTAAAATTATTACGGCGGGAATTGGAGATATTACTGAAAATGATATTAAGACCGCTGTTGCCGATAAACGAATCATCATTATTGGTTTTGGTGTTGGCATTGCTACTGCCGCAAAAGGTCTAGCGCAGACCAGTGGCGTTACTATAGAAATATTTGACATTATTTATAAGCTTGCCGAGTGGTTCGCCGCTACTGCCGCTCAGAGCGTGCCTAAGATAAAAACCGACGAACAAATCGGGATTGCTAAAGTTCTAAAATTCTTTAGTAAGATGCGCGACCGCCAGGTTATTGGTGGCCGCGTAGAAAAAGGCCTTATCAAACTTGGCAGCGAGGTTAAAATTATGCGGCGCGATTTTGAAGTTGGTCGTGGTCGAGTGCGCGAGCTTCAACGACAAAAAAATAAAATTGCTGAAGTTCCCGAGGGACAAGAATTTGGCGCCCTGGTTGAATCAAAAATAGAAATCGCCCCCGGCGACCGCTTAGAAGCATTTATCGTCGTAGAAAAATAAATGAGCTCACTCAAAACAGTAAAAACCGAAGCGCTCTTTGCTGAACTCGCCGCCGAGTTTATTAATCGCGAGTCGGCAGGACAATCACTCATCACCGTTACCGGTGCTCATGAAAGTAACCACGGTCACACCATGACCATCTTACTCACCGTGTTACCACAGAGTCGCGAACAGGCCGCTCTTGACTTTTTAGCCAGAAAAAAGAGAGAATTCGGAGCGTACGTCGCCGAGCGAGCCAAGCTTCGTTTTTTGCCGAGCACTGAGTTTGTGCTCGACCTCGGCGAAAAGAATCGGCAGCGGCTTGACGAGCTGTCGTACGAGGAGGAAGATAGACGGCGTAGTGGCGAAGTTGGTTAACGCGGCGGTCTGCAAAACCGCTATGCGCCGGTTCGATCCCGGCCTACGCCTCATGACGCCCGGATGGCGGAACTGGTATACGCGCACGACTTAAAATCGTGTTCCGAAAGGAATGTGGGTTCGACCCCCACTCCGGGCACAAAAAAGTATCGGGACATTCTGCAAAAAATTGACAAAATTTCTATAAAATGTTATTTTGTTTCACTGCTGAGCGAATAGTGTGTTCGCTCGATACCTGTTCTTTACGATCTTTGCGAAAGGAGTCGTCTATTGTTTTTTAAAAAACATCATCGAATGGGGCTTATGGCGATTGGTAACTTGCTAGCAGTAGCGCTCGTCGCTGCCTGCTGTTGGGGATCAATTAGTCTTGCTAAAAACCTTTTGGATGCTATTGCCATAGTATCTGGGGTTATAGTTGTCACATTCATTGTGTGTGACAAAGAAATAACACTAGATCAGGCATTGGGCATCATGGTGTGGAGTCTAATGTTTATAGCGAGTATTCTCGCTATTGTTATGACCTAGTACAAAAACAGCAGCCCGTGCGTTCTCGAGAACGCACGGGCTTTTTTTATAATATCTGGTATACTCCCTCCATTACTCCTGATCAAAAGTAGTATGACTATCACCCTTGACGATTTCAAAAAAATAGAAATTCGCGCCGGCAAAATTTTAACGGCCGAAAAAATTCCCGACACTGATAAGCTCTTGCGGCTTAGTGTTGATTTTGCCGAGCATGACGAAGCTGGTCAGCCTACACCGCGGCAAATTGTTTCCGGTATTGCCGCTTATTTTCCCGACCCTACCACGCTCATTGGCCGCACCTGCATGTTCGTCACCAATCTCGAGCCGCGCACCATCCGCGGTCACCAATCAAACGGCATGCTCTTTGCAGTGTCTGATGACGCGGGCAATTTTTCTATTCTTGAACCAAACGCCTCCATCGCCCCTGGCACGCTCGCAAAATAAATTGCGAAATCGCCGAAAAATTGTTAGGCTACATATCTGCACCGCCCATAGCTCAGTTGGTAGAGCAGTCGCCTCTTAAGCGAACGGTCGCAGGTTCGAATCCTGCTGGGCGGACTATATTTTTACATCTTTCCCTTTCGGTTGCGGTAGAGAATGAAGAGTACAATAACGAGAATAATCGCGATGACGAGCAGGATCCAGACCCAGTAGGCTACGCCACCGGCGTTTGCGGCAGCGGCCGCAAGTTGTGAATTAGCGGTAGAAGCGAGACCAGCGGGAGTTGTAGCGGTGGCAATCGCCTGACCGTTAACCGTAGAAACCGGAGCAAGAGCAGCGGGAGTTGTGCTTGCCGCGGGTACAGTAGCAACGCTAATAGTAAACGGCGCCGGAGTGCCCGTAAGCGTCGTAGTTTGAGCACCCGCTTTAAACGCAATCGATTGATTATCGATAGCGATAGTGCCGCTGCCAGCTTTTTTAGCGGTAAATAAAATGGTACCGAAAAGTGTTTGTGATGAAAATCCTGTCGGGTAGCCAGCTGTTTTAATCATCACGCCCGTGTTGTTGTTTATAGAGTCATAACCAGGCTGCTGAAGCGTCATCCAACTATTACCCGGTGTAAACGAGATGACCTGGAGAAGATTGGCAGGATAATCAACCTCAACTTTTTCCGCGTAATTTTTTACGCCTTGCGGGTTAACCATAACCACCACGTTGAATTGCTGTCCCGTAGCCACTTTGATAGGAGTTGGCACAAATGACGCAGTAGTTGCCGCGAAAGCCGGAAGAGCAACAGCAAACACGCCGAGAGTTGTAATTACGCCAGCAAAAATAATTTTTTTAGTATTCATAAATTTTATTGATTCCAATTACTCATAAGCCAAATAAAGTCGCCGATGTTCACCGCACCATCTTTATTGAAGTCCGCCGGATTACCGAGACCAGTTTGACCCCAGTTTTCCATAAGCAGAATAAAATCGGCAATACCTATGATTTGGCTGCCACTTGTACCACCCGTGGTGCCGATATTAGGTGACGAAATTGGACTGCCTGTTGTACCCCCGCCACCACCGGTTGAACCCGGATTAATCGCGTACAAATACGAGGCAACCGTCGATGAGGCGTTACCCGGATAGCAGGAAATAGCTTCTATTACCTGCGAGACGCTTACCGAAATAGCGCTCGAATAAACCGTACCAGTAGAGCAAGTTGGTGAGGATCCATCAGTCGTAAAGTGAATGCTCGAGGCGCCGCTGGCCGTCAGGGTGACATTTTGCGTCGAGGTATAGACACCAGCACTAGGATTGGCGATAGGGGGCGTAACCACCGTACCGGTGACACCAACACCACTAAGACCGCCACCAGGCGTTAGAGTTCCCCCTACAGAAGACGCGGAGGCCTGCAGGCTAAAGGTCAAAAGACCAATTGTCGCGGCCGAAAAAAATGAGATTTTTAGTAAAGTGTTCATGTTCATAGATGATTTTTATTATACAACACTATTTCGTTGGCGTCGAGGTGCTTGTGCTTGTTGTTGTGGGTGCGGTTGTGGGTGTGGTTGTAGAAGTAGTATCGATAGTCGGAGGAGTTGAAGTTGGTGTTGGTGGCGTTGATGGCGTTGATGTTGAGGTGGAAACCATTAACGGCGCAGCAAAACTAAGCGACGACTCAATCCTAGTGGTCGGAGCAGGTATCACCGTAAACGGCATTGCTGCTGAAGTCGCGAGAGTTTGGAGAGAAGGTGAAGGGGCAATCATACCATCACCATAGCCACCTTTCGGTGTATAGAGCTTGGCTACAATAGTGTAGTTGCCCACGGGCGTCTCGTAGACACCGCTGCTATCGGTAGGCGTACAGGAGGTAATAGGAATAATGCCACCGCTACCCGGGCCCGATGGACCTGACACACAAGTAGGAATGCTCCAAACATAGCTTCCAGTACTATCGGCGTCTTTAGTTAAGACACCCACTTCGTTACCGCTACTATTGAAGAGGGTGAGCGCTACCGCTGACCCGGTGGGAGCATTCGTCGAAGTCCAGTTGATGGTGACGTTAGAGCCGGTGGCGGCCGCGGATGGAGAGACAGATGAAATAGTGATTGTGGTAGGTGTTACGTTATACACCACGCTAAACGTCATATTGGTTGATGCGGGATTGTAATCAGCATTACCCGCCTGCTCGGCAATAACATTACACTGTCCAGATCCTAGAACATTTACTGTACCATCGGCGTTGACGCTGCAAACACCCGACGTGCCACCAGTAAAGGTAACCGGCAAATCTGACGTTGATGTCGCGCTAACGGTAAAGGAATTTCCGCTAATAGTACCGCTTGGATATTTAACGAAAGAAACAGTTTGATTAGCTTTCGAGATAACGCCAGTAGACACAGAAACATATTTGTACGTGTAGTTTTTACCATTATTGCCGTCATTCACTACCCCACTTGGTGTTAGTGTTTTGTTTATACCAGCGGTCGCCGTGTCATAGGTCTCTATGAAGTCGGGAGTGTCGCCCTGACCGAGTATTGTGGGCGTGAACGTCGGAAGAGCGGCGGCGGCAGTGGTGCCATCATAAATTTTAGTGTTCGGTACAGCAGTCACCGTAAGGGCGAGCGGATTAATAGAAGCGTTGGTGGTTGCTGTTGGATTAATTCCGTAATTGCCTGCATCAGGACCAGAGAGATTGAGATCGGCGGTCACCGTGGTGCTACTAACGTTTCGAGTTGCAAATGCAGCGTTTGAAGTGGTGCAGGTTACGTTGTCGCCATTGAGAATTCCCGTAAAGGTACAGGTGGTGCTGGCATCAGTGGTGCCGTCATACGTCTTATTAGATGCGAGAATTTTTCCGAGAAGTGGCGCTTTAGTTACTGTAAGTGTATTCGTCGCATATTGAATGTCGTAATTAGCAAAGCTTGTGGAAGGCGAAATCACTGCATCTTTAGCAAAGATGTCATATTTTCCAACGATGGCCGTTGAAGTGATGCCGGCGCTGGTTAGGTCTACTGAGGTCACCTTATCAGTTCCCTGTAAACCTTGTGAGAAGAATCCTGGAGGAAGTACTGGCAGCGTGATCGCATCACCGTAAACTTTCTGGACACCGTACGGCAAAATCGTGAGTTTCGCTGGGGTAATATTGGCGGCCGTTGTTGTAGAAGTGTCGGTCAGCGTGTAGTTACCCGCATCAGTACCGCTAATACTAATACCTGTCACGGTAATTGGTATATTGTTGCCAACATTCGGACTGGCAAATGTTGCCGTGGTGTAATTGTCGGTAAGCTTGTCACCAGCAATGCGATTGTCAGAGAGAGTTACTGTGGCGTCTGTGGTGCCGTCATAGACTTTATCAACACCTTTTGCGGTCACTAAGAGCGGGCGCGCGGTGATGACACCTGTCGTATCGTTTACGTAGGTAATGTTGTAGTTACTATTACCTGTCCCACCATCGATAGAAATGGATGGAATGAGTGTCTTGTTACTGCCAACGTCTTTTGTTTTGAATACTTCGCTAAATGTTGCGGTGTCGGTACCCTGAAGAGAGCCAGCGGTAATAGATGGCGTGCCCGTTGCCGCAACTGTGCTGTCGTAAATTTTGTTATCAGTCACAGCAGTTACCGTGAGAGGTGCTGCAGTAATATTCGCTGTTGTAGTAACGGGAGACGTCAGGGTGTAGTTACCGGCATTTGTGCCAACAAGCGTAACATCGGCAGTAACAGTCTTACCATTACCAACATTCTTATCACTAAAGGTTCCATTTGAAGCCGTGCAAGTAAGATTGTCGCCATTTACCGCGCCGTTTACCGTACAACTTGTGATGTCAGCCGTGTTAGTGCCATCGTACTGTTTACTTTCGGCGGTAATGGTAGCAGTAACGGTCTTGGTGCCCACCGTCAACGTTCCTGGATTGTAGCTAATGTTGTAATTGCTTAATCCCGTACCAACAACATTACTGATATTGATCGGGTAGGTTCCAAAAGCCGCGCTTGCTACAGTGCCAGCACTAGTCAGCGTTGCCGATGTCACTGAGTCACTTGTACCTTTTATAAGACCCGTCGCGTTAAATTCAGTTCCGTTAAATGTGTAGGTGTCGCCGTATGTCTTCGATTCATTATCGGCGGTAATAGTAAGCGAGGCTGGATTGATAGTCGCTGTAGTAGATGTTGAGGTGTTATACGAATAATCGTTTGAAGTAACGCCTGTGCCAGAAACCACAATATTCGTTACATTAATAGTGTGTGGTCCAACATTAGAACCGTCGAAGACCGCATCGCCGGTGGCCGAGAGACTGTCAGTAGGAACGGCACCAAGCACTTTCAAATTAACTGTCGCTGCCGTTGTGCCATCATATGTTTTATCAACGCCAGTCGCTAAAATAGTTGCAGGAGCAGATGTAATAATGCCGGTGGTATTGTTTACGAGAGTAACCGCGTAGTTGGCACCGCCATTACCATCGCTAATAGTTGCGCTCGGGATAAGAGTTTTGCCAGTGCCCGCGTCTTTATTTTGGAAAGCCTCAGTCAGTGTTGCGGTGTCAGAACCAACGAGATATCCAGAAGTGATAGTTGGCGTGCTAGTTGCTGCAGTCGTGCCGTCATAAATCTTGTCGTCGGTAGTAGCGGTAACAGTGATGGGTCGCGGCGCAACAACGAGTGTCTCGGTCGAGCTGCCCGTGTAATTAGGATCAGTAATTTTTGCGACAACAGTATAACTGCCCGCATTAGTCGGCACCGTCGGTGAGCCGTTATACGTCACACTCGTCGCAAGGCCTGAAGGATCTGTCGTGACCGTAACCGGAGTGGTTGAACCATATTCTTGATTCAAGTTGCCGAGTGTCACTTTTGCAGGCTGGGCGGTAATAACGAACGTCGACGGACTAAAGTTCAATACGTAGTTACTGTCGAGTTTGAGTGTGCCTTGAGTTATGGGATAGGAACCAACGCCTTCTCCTGCAGTACGCGTGAGCGCGCCTGTGAAGGTGTCGCTACCGAAGAGCGCTGGGGTGGCTGTGTAAGTCAACGCTGGATCGGTTGTAGTCAAACCGTCGTACACTTTCGTTTGAGGATTTGCTACCACCGCCACCTGCGCCGGATTAATAGTCAATGTCGCAGTAGAAGTGCCCGTGTAATTAGGATCGGTTATTACCGCATCAACAGTATAGGTACCAGCGGCAGTTGGTGCTGTAGCTGAGCCATTGTAGGTGACTTGCGTCGCCAAACCCGATGGATCAGTAGTTACTGTCACCGACTTCGCCGTAGAGTCGTATGTCTGGGTTAAATCACTAAGAGAGATAGTTGAGGTCGCGGTGGTGTTAATGCCGTAACTTGTTGAATATGAGCCGCCCGTTGAACCGGTGGGAATACGCGCTTCAACAACAATTTGAATCTGTCGGCCAGCCTGATTGACGTTAAGATCAGTGTTGGGGTTGATATACATAATGCCGCTATAGGTGTCGGCAGCGGTAATAGGAATAGCGTGCGCTTCGTCGGAAGCGTTAGTTGATTGCTGAGAATAAAATTGAATATTGTTGGCGGCGGGAATAACACTCGTACCATTCGTCCAGTCAGCAAATTTCATCTGCAACAGCGTCTGGTTGCTGGGAACCGTAACGTCGAATATCCACTCCCAACCATTAGCGTAAGTGTCATCAGCAGTAGCGTACGTCTTCACCGCCGTAATTTGAGTCACGCCGAGTGTCGCTGAGTCAGCATATGCGGCATGCACTGCGAAACCGCCCGTTGCTAAAAGCGCAGTGACAAACGCAAAAGCTAACCCTTTCGCTATCTGGCGATGGGTCGTACAGAATTGCCCAACGTAACTTTTAAATTTTTGCATAGAGATAATAATTATGTGCACCCTTAATAAAACCGGCATACTAAAAATGTAAATTACGAAACCATTGACAGTAACATTGCGACATTGTTACATAACATCGCGTATGAAAAATTAAGAAATCGCTAATATATTAAGACAAAATTCCTCACAAAACTGTGGTCATCTAAATATAGAGCAACCTTCCGCCATCCTACTTTGTAATACAAAGCTTTGTCAAGCTTTTATATATTATTTTCTCATTATGTGCTACATTTTATCTACCTTTTAAAGTTGATGTTCTAAAAATATCACTTAAAAAATGGGCGGGTGGCGAAATTGGCAGACGCGCATGGCTTAGGACCATGTCCCGCAAGGGGTTGAGGGTTCAAGTCCCTCCCCGCCCACCTCTTGACATTTCTTTATAGATTTTATATAATACGCGCCGGTGTGTATTGATCTTTGATTTGTTTTTTAAAAGGGGCAGGCAATGCCAAAACCGAAATGCCCCGAAGGGGGAGTTGAAGTCACTGTGGTCAATGTGACCACAGTGAAAGTTGGAACAGGTAAACCATCCGCTACCGCTTCTTCTAATAAAAAAGGAAGCGGTAGTAGGACCAAGAAAAAGGAGAAAAAAATGGTACGTCGTAATCCGGCTTCGGGTGGGAGCACCCCACCCACACCAACTCCGGCGGCTCCGTCAGCAACACCACCAAACCGGTGGTGGGATCTGGCGGGCAAGATCGCGCTGGCTATCATAGCCAGCGCACTACTACTGCTGCTCATAGCAGTCGTAGTGCCCCCCACCACAATCCTTTTCTGGATCGTGGTGGCAACGGTCGCGCTCGGAGTAGCAGTATCATTGCTGATTCGAGCGGTATGGTGGTGGTGGATTATCATCATCACCAGTAGTGTCTTGACTGTGCTGCTGGTAATGTGGCTCGTAGCCGCAGTGACGGGAGCACTACAACGACCAGTTGTGATGATGACCTCTCCACTGCCGCCACCAAACGCGGTAGTGGTGCCAGCGCCACAACCAACGACACCCGCGTTTATTGTTAATGTGAAGAACGTTAACAATAACCAGCGGACGGTGGTGCACCAGGCGCCACCGTCTCCAAAACCGACAGTGGTTATGCCACCGCCAGTTTCGCCAGCGGTTCCGCTGGCACCCCCGCCGCGGCGCAAAGCGCCGCGGCATCGGCAGCCACTAGCATACGAGGTGACGCTGTGGCCGGGGGAGGTGTTCACCATGAACATCTCTCCCGTTGTGCGGAGAGAGAACAAGATTAACGTCCTGTTCTCCCCCACAAACCGGGCCCCAGTCTATTATAGGCTGGGCCGAAGGAGATGGAGAGAAGGTTGGAGAAGAGAGAGGTTATCCATATCTCCCCTTCCCTCCAGAATCATCTTCTCCTCTCCCTGTTGGGGGCGAGTTTACTACTGGTTCACACACCGCCAGTAGAAAAGTTCTCACCCCCTCACCTCTACCCTCCTTGGAGCCACACTCCGGGAGGGTTTTTTTATAGACAATTTTTAATTTTACAAAACTAATTTAATTACAAGCCGTTGATTTCCGGTGGCGGCGTCGCTGTTTGGCCATTAAACCCCTGACTTCCACCCGGCAAACTCGCCAGTGTGCCCCAAATAAATTGCATAATTCCAAAAACAGAGATCATGATGGCGATGCCGATGGCGCCCCAAATCATATGTCGCTGCCCTGCCTGACGTTTTTCATCTGCCGCTCCATTATGCAGCGCAACAAGGTAGCGAATCATTCCCCAAATAAAGACAAGTAGAGCCGCCGCAAAAGCCAGGTAGATGATGGGCATTACCACATCATCACGTATAGCAGCGTAATAAGGACTTCCTGAAATAACACCTGTAGCCGCCAAAGATTGAGGGATGCTCACCGCGGGTGGAGATTACTGATAGATTGGTGTGGTGGGAATATCGGACTGCTGAAGATTATTACCGTTGATACCAAACGTCGCCAAAAGAAGTTTTGCAATTCCGAAAAGTCCAATAATAACCGCAATAGCAATAACGCTCCAGATCAGGTATTTTCTGGCATTCTTTCTTGCTTCTTCGTCGTTTTTACTCAAGACAAATCTAATGACGTTAACAATAAAGACAATGACCGCAAGGGTAATTAAGAGTCCCACTACCATATTAAGGACATTATTTGATGTTGCCACCAAACTTCCCGTTGAACCCACGACACCATTTAATTGGTAGAGAGCGCCCTGTCCTGCTGAGCCGATATTGTTTTGTTGTCCAAACGCTACAAGCGGTGCGGCTACAGCAACGAGACCACCTGCGATAAGCCCAACGGAAGAAATAATTTTTCTCATTTTTTTAAAATTAATGGCCGTGTAAATAACGACGTTTTATTTACTTTAAGTATACGGGGCCCTCTGGTAAATGCAAGCAAGCAAATCGCTAGCATTGTGGATATCTTTGAAGGCAAATTTCGACTACACACCTTGTATTAAAGGAGAAGTAGGCTGTGTCTGGTAGTAGGTACCGTTATTATATTGAACGCCGGAAGGATTACTAGAACTGTTGGAACTATTAGGACTACTAGGACCACCTGATGTCGCGGCCGACGATCCACAGCCTGCTACACCGACCGGACAAGGCGCAGAGGGGAAAAGAGTATTTTTAAGCATTGTTGATAATCCCCAAATAGATAGAATTACCGTAATAGCAATAACCCCCATAATTAAAAAATTCCGAAGATTCTTTCGTTCATCGGGACTATCGGGACGAATCCAGAGATAGCGAATTATTCCCCAAATAAAGACAATAACCGCAACAGAAAGCAGAAGAGGTACTATAGTATTTGCTAATTTTATAAGTGAATCAACGAGTTGTTGCAGGCTGGTCATACTATGGAATTATTTGGTTTTTTAATAATAACATACTTCGCAAAATTTACGGTGAACACGTCAGCGCTGATTGATTCGCAAACCCGCCGCCGCCAGCCGCAAGAACTGCGTTAACCGTAGTGATGAGAATATGAGCAAATACAGACGCGCCAAGAAGTAATGTGATAGCAATGATACTTACAAAAAGAGCACGGTGCGCCGTCGCTAGTTTTTCTTTATTACCCTGCGCCAGTATGTAGTAAAAGCCAATACCGATAAGCACGAGCACACCCACTATCGCCGCGATCTCTGTAATAATGTCGAGTAACGTTACTAAAAAGTCACAAAGCGTTCCACCCTTAAATGGATTGAGGTCCATGCCCGTACCACTCGTGTTTGTATTTGAGGAGGCAGCTTGACTTTGGGTGGTGTTGGTATTGAGAAGTGAATTTGCCGAGGCGTGGTACAACGGCAACGCCGAAACAAAAAAGAGCGCAAACACCGCAATAATATTAAAAATAAGATATCCTCTTGAAATATAACGAATCATAGTAATTATGGTTGAAACATATTAAATGACGAATTAAAGAGTGCTGTTGCTATCACATGCACAATAAGCCAACCAGCAAGAATAATAATAAAGGCGATGAGCGTATCAAAAAGAACCTGCTTAACTCTTTTAATTTGTTCTTGACTCGCAGGTGCTAAAAGCAGTTTAATGCCAGCCCATATCATAATACCAACAAAAATTGGCGCCGAAAGGATAATAAGAAAGTTGGTAACGTTTTTAACGAGATCAACAAAGCCAGCGAAATCGCAAGCGGTCGTTGAAGCAGTATTACCAGTAGCATAAAAATTAGTGGTGCCATTTTTATTACTTAATTGCGCGCCGCTACCATTACCACACGGCACCAAACCACCAACGCTTGTGAGCGGCGGCTGTGGAGCAGCCATCACCGAAAGCGCAACACCAGAAACACTTACGATAATCCCCGAAACAAGCAAGATCGCTGTGATGTGGGTGATTTTTTTAATGGAAATTTTCATACTATTGTTGCAAAGCGGTACTAAGTTCACTTTGCGCAGTAATTACCGCTTGCGAAGGACCCGCTTGACCAGACGTAACACTATCTACCATAGACTGGAAAATTTGACTCGTTGCACTTTGATTAGGATCAATCCAGCCACGAGCCCATAACGCCGACTGACTAAGAATTGGCTCAATTGGGTTGGCAGGATTAACCGCTAGAGAATCGAGTCGAGCGGCTGGTAATCCCGTAAAAGAATTCCATAATGTCGCCGCGTTTTGCGAGGTGAGCGTGAGAATATCAGTGAGAGCGGCGGCGGCATTGGGCGACTGACGAAGAATAGCAAAACTGTAGAGATTACCGAAGGTGGTGTATTGTCCCGATCCGCCCAATTGGCCGTTAGTATTTTTACTAAACTGCGGGACCGTCGCTACATCAAAATCAAGATTAGGATTTTTCTGCGAAAGAGTGTTGTACTCACTGGCAAAACCAAAATATATAGCAAGCTGATTAGCAATAAACATATCTTGCGAATTCAAGAGTGCCCGGTTCCAGCTATATGTCGCTGAGGTGGGATCGGCAAATTGTGTGTAGAACGAGAGAGCGTTTGCGGCAGCGGTAGCCTCACTGCTTCCTCCTCCAATTGCGGCTACGAGATTGCCATTTGGATCAATACTCACAATAGGATTACCGGCCTGCAGCATAAGCAGCGAGAGAATAGCTTGTGCATTCTGTACATTCACGTAATCTCCCATACCAACTGTACTCTGGCTAATATTGTAGGATTTATCGGCTACGGTAAGTTTGGGTACAAGCGAAACAAGTTGGTCCCACGTGGTCGGCGGCGTAGCAATGTCAGCATTAGAAAAGAGTGCTCGGTTCCAGTACATAATAAGTGGATCGACACCAATAGGAATCGCGAGAAGACCTTGTGACTCTAAATACAAATCAGCTTCAGGAATAAATGTTGAGAGAAACGTACGCTGCGGATAACTGGTATAAGGAATAATAGTGAGTAATTTACTGTTTGAAAAAATTTGATCCTGGGTACCTAAAATAACATCAGGACCGGTACCAACAGCTACCGCATTAACGAGATCACTGTTAAATGTCGTCGGATCTTTTTGTACATATTGGATATTTGCTTTTGTGCCAGCTGCTTTGTTAATGAGTGTACTCATCGTACCTTGATCAAGTGTGCCCCAAATGATGATAGTGGGCATCTGACTTGAGGAGCCACCACGGTACAAAGCAAAAGAAAAAATTCCAGCTACAATAAAAGCACCGAATACTACGAGTAAAATGACGCGAAACATTGCAATACCGCTAGTGTTCTTTTTTCTCAGCATGTTATTTTCTAAAAATAAAGCCCCAGTGGTGGTCACCAGCGGGAATAGGACCTACCTCCGCAAAACCAGCACGCTTAAAAAGCTCTCGAGCCATATCGGAGATCACCACATATTGCGGCTGCGGACCAGTCCCCCCAAAACTACCCGCCCAATCAACCACAAGCACCCGTCCGCCTGGTTTGAGAATCCGTTTTGCTTCTGCTAGCAATGTTGCTTTTTGCTCTGTTTGGAACAGGACATTACACAGCAGTACCGCATCAACCATGCTGTCAGCAATGGTACTTCCTTGGGGTTTTTCAGCATCACCATGAATAAAAATAAGATGCTTAAGATGCTCCTGGCGAGCATGCTGCACAAGCCGAGCGAGCACTTCTTTTTGAATTTCAATGGCATATACCTTACCGCCTTCACCAACCAATTTCGCCGCAGCAAGCGTATAGAACCCCGATCCCGCACCGAGATCGGCAACAACGTGTCCTTCGTGAAGACCGAATCGTGAAAGAATATCTATCGGGCTAGAAAATGCCATGCGTATAGTATAGCAAATTCACTATAAAAAATTGTGACAATTACAAAATGACGCCAGCAGCGATAGCATCGCCCTCACGAAGCTTCATAATGCGTACGCCTTGGGTTTGGCGACCAAGTGAGGGAATCTCATTAATAGCCACGCGAATTACCTGACTCTTTTTTGACATTGCTACGAGTTCATCTTCTCCTTCAGCAACAACTTTTGCGGCAATTACGTCGCCCGTTTTACTCGTTACTTGAGCGGTTTTAATACCGGAACCGGCACGCTTTTGCACTTTGTATTCACCAAGCTCAGTCTTTTTACCGTAACCGTTTTTCATAACGACGAGCAGAGCAGGATTTTTAAGATCTTTTTTAACGGCGTCAGCACTGATGATTTGATCACCTTTATCAAGACGCATTGCCGTCACCCCACCCGCCGCCCGCCCCATCTCACGCACATCAGATTCTTTAAAACGAATTGATTGCCCCTTTGCGGTGGCGAGCACAATGTCATCTCCCCGGCCAACAAATTCGGCAGACACGAGCTGATCGCCACTTGCAAGCTTGATAGCAATAATGCCCGAGCGGCGTACATCGCCAAACGCTTTCGTGGCTGTTTTTTTTGCCACTCCATCACGGGTCACCATAAGCACGCTTAAGGCACCGAGAGCGTCACCTTTTTTCGTTTCTTTCGGCATCGGCAAAATAGACGTTACCCGCTCCCCTTGCTCGAGGGCTAGAAAATTCATAATCGACTTGCCTTTCGTGGCTCGACGCCCTTCCGGAATCTCATACATTTTCATTTGGTAGACCTTGCCACGATCAGTAAAGAAGAGTAGATCGCTGTGCGTATTAGTAGTGACAAGGTGCGTAACGAAATCTTCCTCTTTGGTATCTAAATCAACAACTCCCACTCCCCCGCGCCGCTGCTTACGGTACTCGCTCGGATCGGTGCGCTTGATATAGCCTCCGGCAGTAAGCACGAGCACCGACTCCTCGTCGGCCACCAAATCCTCCGCCGAAAAACTCTTGGCCGCATGTTTAACTACCTTAGTGCGCCGCTCGTCGCCATATTTTTTCTTAATTTCAGTAAGTTCGGTTTTAATAATGCCGAGTAATTTTTTGGGGTTAGCTAAAATTTCCTTGAGCTCTTTAATGAGCGCTTGCACCGCGGTGAGTTCATCTTCTATTTTCTTGCGCTCCAGACCAGCCAGGCGTTGCAGCTTCATATCCAAAATTGCCGTGGCTTGCCGCTCGCTAAATTTAAACTCTTTCATCAAACCAGCGTGCGCCGTTGGTGTATCTTTAGATTTTTTAATGAGCTTAATAATTTCGTCGATATGGTCGAGGGCTTTCTTTAAACCAATTAAAATGTGCTCGCGGTCGAGAGCTTGGCGAAGATCGAATTCAGTGCGACGACGAATCACCGTACCGCGATGCACAAGAAATTCCTGCAGAATAGTTTTGAGGGAGAGTGTCTGGGGAACACCATCAACAAGCGCCACCACGTTGAGGTGGAACGGCTCTTCTAGCTGGGTGTGCTTATAGAGGTAATTGAGTACCGCCTGCGGATTGGCTCCACTTTTTAGTTCGATAACGATGCGAATATCGGCGGTTGATTCATCACGCAATTCGCGCAGACCCTCGAGTTTTTTCTCGCGATGATGATCAGCAATCGACTGAATAAGCGACGCTTTATTCACGCGATACGGAATAGAGGTAATGATAATTTGGTAGCTGCCCGACTTCGTTTCAATAATTTCCGCTTCGCCGCGCACTACAATAGAACCTTTACCATTAGCATACGCATGGTGAATGTCTTTTTCGCCGTAAATCACGCCGCCAGTGGGAAAATCAGGACCTTGGACAAACTGCATCAGGTCTTCGTTGGTAGCGTCGGTATTATCAATGAGATGCACTGCCGCATCGGTGATTTCATTAAGATTGTGCGGCGGCACGTTCGTGGCCATACCAACAGCAATACCAAGTGTGCCGTTCAATAAAAGATTAGGGACTGCGGCTGGAAGCACGCTCGGCTCCTTACGCGTGCCTTCGTAGTTAGGACGAAAATCAACGGTTTCCTTATCAATATCCCGCAACATTTCGCTAGCTATCCGGGACATTTTTGCCTCGGTGTAGCGATCAGCGGCAGCCGAATCGCCGTCAATGGAACCGAAGTTACCTTGACCGATAACGAGCGGATAACGCATAGAAAAATCTTGAGCAAGCTTTACCAATGCATCGTACACCGCAATGGTGCCGTGCGGGTGATAGTTACCAGTCACGTCACCGACGATTTTCGCCGACTTACGAGTTTTAGCACCAGCCGTTAAGCCGAGCTCATGCAAGGTGTAGAGAATACGACGATGCACTGGCTTTAAACCATCACGAACGTCGGGCAATGCGCGATCGGTAATTACCGACATTGCATAGTCGATAAAAGCCTCGCGCATCTCGGTAGAGATATTGCGATCAATAACATTTACTCGCGGATTAGAATCCGCCGCTACTGCGACGGTTGTTTTTTTACCTTTATCGGGCATAGTAAACCTTTATTTTAGCACGTTGCAAGCTTTTCCTCAAGAACATTAACTGCTCGTTGCTGTAGATGTTCCCGCTGCGGAAGAATTAGTAATGAGTACTCCGTTCGAAACATAGTACTTCAAATTTGTATAAGGATTACTATTTTGAGCTTCTTGTTGTGAAGACGAGTTTGTAATTGTTATTACTGTCGGTGCTGCTGATGTAGCAGTGCTACTTTGAGGAGTTGAACTAGAAAAAATGGTGTTAAAATTTTTCTGCATAGATTCAATAATTTGCGAACCTTGCTGGAAAGTATTCTGCAGTGTTGGAGTGGCTTGAGTTCCTTGTGCTGCTGTTGGTGATGGCACAACAGAAAGACTGACAGCCGCAGCCTGTGTTTGTGTGGGGAGTGGCACACTAAGAAGCGCCGCAAACTGACCAGGTAGTGTAGCTACCCACCCCACCGCAATAGCGAGCGTAATAACACTACTTACCCCCATCGCAAACATTTTTCTATGATGTTCTGGCCATTGACGAGCGGAAATGATGAAATCGTGGAGATGATTTTGCATACTCCTAGTGTACACTTTTTATTGCTGGCATGCCAATACTGCGACGTCCCCTTCTTTACCATCTAAGTCCTTACGTTTCAGCGTTAATTTATCTACTGCCGTCACACTTTCACCGGCTTCTTTAAGAAAAATTTTAAGGGCATCTTTAACGGCACCAGGCGCATCATAACCAAGCGGAATAATAAGCTTCGGTTCAAGCGATACCGCTAGTTTGTATGCTTCCGCCGGTGACAATGTACCATCACCACCAATCGGTAAAAAGAGAATATCAATTTCCCCTAAATCCTCTTTTGTTTCAGCCGGCAAACTTGCAGTATCGAGAGCCCCTAAAACACAAATATTAATACCATCAAAAATAAAACGATAAATGGTATTCATGAGACCTCCCTTTGTTTGGGCATAGGATGAATGCGACGGCAAACCACGAATAAAAACTTCGCGAATCTCATATTCTCCCGGACCATGTATCACGAGTGGTTGTTTACCACCGAGCGCTACCTGTTCTGTACCATTAAAATCCGGGTGATTAATGCTAACAAGACAAATATCCGCACCGAACCGACTGGTCTTCAACGTTGAATCTTTTGAAATCGGATTTACCGCCACAACAAGATCGCCAACCTGAAGTTTTAGAAACTGGTTGCCTTGGGATGTAATAATCATAGCGTCAGTGTAACAAATCCGCGGTAGTATTTGCAATTTTTTAGCATTCATATATAGTATGAACCTTATTAGCAGTCATGTAAGTAACCCCGTTTCTACCGCCACGATACTTAAACGGACCTTACGTGTTTTTTTGTGTTTTATTATATGCCACGAACAAAAAAAGTAGTTGAAGAAGTTGCTACTGAACAAGAAAAAATAACGTCTAATACTGATACGGAAGAAAAAGAAGAAAATTTAAAAACAGAAATTCGCTCCCAAAAAGAGGTTGTTAAAAAAGAAACTTTGATGGGAAAAATTCTGGCTGATAGCGCAACACCGCCATCAGTTGGAGATCTCGTCGAAGGTTTAGTTATTGCAATTGATAAAGGTGCGGTATATGTTGATTTACCACCCTACGGTACCGGTATTATTTACGGCCGAGAATTTATTGCTGCTCGCGATATTATTAAGAAAATTAATGTTGGCGACAGCGTTGGTGCAAAAGTTGTTGATACTAATAATCAAGAGGGGTATATAGAACTCTCACTTAAAGAAGCGAAACAGGCTTTACTTTGGAGCGAAGCACAAGATGCTATCAAAGAGAAACGACTCTTGGAGCTGCCGGTCATTGAAGCGAATAAAGGCGGCCTCATTGTTAATTGGCAGGGTATTTCCGGATTCTTACCCGCTTCCCAACTTCGTGCTGAACACTATCCTCGCATTTCTGACGGAAATAAAGACAAAATATTAGACGAGCTTAAAAAACTTGTGGGAGAGCGATTACAGGTGGTGATGATTACCGCTATTCCTAAAGAAAAGAAATTAATTTTTTCTGAAAAAACATCACCTGACAAGGAAAAGGAAGATTTGATTAATAAATATCGTGTTGGTGATGAAATCGAAGGTATAGTAACCGGTGTTGTAGACTTTGGTGTCTTTATCAAGATTGAAGAAGGATTAGAGGGATTAGTACACATATCTGAAATTGACTGGGCACTTGTAGAAGATCCCAAACCACTCTTTAAGGTTGGTCAAAATGTACGAGTAAAGATTATCGATATTAAAGACGGAAAGATTTCCCTGTCCTTAAAAGCCTTGAAACCAAATCCGTGGATTGCGGCCGCGAAAAAATACAAAAAAGGTGATACTGTTTCAGCGGTCATTATTAAATACAACAAACATGGTGCACTCGCCTCTGTTGAAGAAGGGGTAGCTGGTCTAGTGCACGTTTCCGATTTTGGTAGTGAAGAAATTCTGCGCCGTTCGCTTGAGCTTGGTAAAAGCTACCCGTTCAAAATAACACTTTTTGATCCTAAGGATCAAAAGATGGCACTCTCGACAAAAGAAACTGTGTAGCGTTAATTATATTCTGTCATTGCTCGCGCTAGACCAGCACCAGGGTCAGCGATGATAGTAGCGGCC